>NZ_JBDGJV010000013.1:161166-165852 GCF_057656715.1 Neobacillus sp. Soil_C_43 | reverse complement strand
TATTGATGGTGAATTACCTGATGGTACACGTGAGCCAATCTTCCGTAAAGGGAATTGGGCTTTCTAATTGATTTTGTCGGAAACCCCTTATTCGTTAGTGAATAAGAGGTTTCCGGACTGTAGGGTCTTTTTTTTACTTACAGGGCAGGTTAAAAGAAACCTTATCAATAGGATGTGAGGTATATGATAAGTTTTGGAAAAGTAGTGTATCCAGCATTCGTACAACAGGAAGTTGAAGGAGGAATGTTTGGTGTTTACTTCCCTACTCTTTTTCCGGAGGCTGGGTGGGATTTTCCGTTATCACAAGGAAAAACAAGGAGTAGAGCACTAAAAAATGCAAAAAAAGATTTAGCTTTCTCTTTGGCAGGAATCTTATATGACAATGAAGAACTTCTTGAACCGATCCCTATCCAAAGCAATAAACTTTCTCAAGGGATGGAATTAATCGATGTGGAAACTTCATTTGACCAGTATGCTGAAGAAATACTGGAACATTTAAAAGGTCGCCATTGGCATATTGGCTATTACATCGAAGAAAATGATGAATACATAGAAGCAATTGGATTTAAAAATGACAAAGGAATGTGGGACATTTTTTTTGAAGGGGATTCAGAGGAAGAGGGCCACCCGGAGGAAACTTTACTTTTTACCGTAAGACTACATTCTGAAGCCGAGGAGAAATTCAAACAATTTGTTGAGGATGTTATTCTAAAGCGTCGAGGGGATTAAAGAAGATTGACTCGTAGTTAAACAAACGGGTGCGTTGATCCTAGAAGGATTAACGCTTATTTATGTTGAAATAAATACACAACATTGAAATGGTGGATTATTAGGAGTGGAGGGAAAAGGATGGGAGCTTGGGGTACTGGCTTATGGGAAGATGATTTATCTTGTGATATCCAAGATGAATGGAATGAACTGATGGATGAAGGGGTAAGTCCAAGAAAAGCTACAAAAATTATTCTTAAATCGTGGCAGGAAGAGTTTTCTGATTATGATGATGAAGAAGATAAACAGGCAGATGAATCCATTCTGTTCATTTCTCTCGCAGGTCTTCAAATGAGATATAAGGCACTGACCACTTCGGTTAAAAAAAAGGCACTACAGCTAATTGAAAAAGGTGCAGACCTTGCGCTATGGGAGGAAGGCGATGATGAAAGTTATCAGGAAAGAAAAAAGGTACTGGAGAAGTTTAGGGATAAATTAAAAAACACAAAGTCTAGTCTGTTTTGATTTTAGCTTTAGAGCTATTGCCTTTTTTCGTATTGAACGGAGCAGGTTCAAGAAGGCTTTTTAACACACTTGGAGAACTTTTAATTTATCCTAATTAAAAGAGAAGTGATTTTAAATTGAAATATCAACAAAAGGATTTTACAAAAGACCTAAAGATAAAGATTAAGAATACTGAAGCGGAATTAAAAGAACATATAGAAAAACTATTAACAGAAAATAAATCTGTTTTTGCAAAGTACAACTTAGAATTATTTGCTGATTTTGATAAAGAAGGGTATGACCCTTTTAAGGCAAGGTATAGTTCCTCAGTTGCAATTGGAGTATCAGATAAAACTGACAAAAATGGTGAACTTATTGACTTACATATAATAAAAATTTGGGATTGTGAACGCACTTTCTTAGGAATGCCGATTTCAAAAAACATACCTGGAAGCAAGATTATCGGTGAACTTCTTGATGAGTCAGTGGAAGAGATAAAAGAGGAATTGAAGGAATATATAAAAGAATTTATATATGAAGGAATTTAAAGTGATCCTTGTGTTAACAGTGGCTTGAGATTAACCATGGAGGTGGCTTCGGCCCCTCCTTTTTCTTATTGAACAATATTAAGGGGGATATTTAGATGTCAAACCATGAAAACGATGAAATGTTAACAGGAGGGAATATTTCTAACGTTTATCGTTCAGGAGATACTGTGCGACGAGAATTAAAGCCAGACAGTACCAAAATTCATAAGCTATTCAAGCATTTGGAGGACAAGGGTTTCAGTTATGCACCAAAGTTTTTAGGTATTGATGAAAAAGGAAGAGAGATATTATCATTTATTGAAGGAGAAGCTGGTAATTATCCTTTAAAAGAATACATGTGGACTAATGATGTCTTAATTGAAATAGCGAAAATGCTCCGTCTTTATCATGATTCTGTGAGTGATTTTCCATTTGATGATAGCTGGCAATCGATAGATAACACCCCCCAGCCATTTGATGTACTATGCCATAATGATTTTGCAATATATAACATTATTTTTAATTATAGTAGACCAAAAGGTATTATTGATTTTGATGTTGCTGGACCTGGTCCAAGACTTTGGGACATAGCTTATACTCTTTATACTTGCGTCCCCTTAAGTAGATTTTATCTTTCTGAAACAGGTGAGAAGGTTTATTATAATTCCTTACAGCATGCTAATCGTATAAAACAAAGAATTAGATTGTTTTTTGAATCTTACGGTGAGGGAATAGAAGAAGATTATATGAAAATGGTTTTGCTCCGATTAGAAGGGTTATGTAAGACAATTACAAGAAAAGCAAGTGAAGGTGACATTGCTTTTCAAAAAATGATCGATGAAGGGCATCTTGAACATTATCAAAACGATATTACATTCATTCTTGAATATGGAAAAGAGTGGATTTAATGGACCATAGGGACGGTTCTGGTGGTTTTTTATCTCAAGGTTGATATTAGATTAGAGCCATGAGAATCGTCCCCGTGGTTTTCCCCTTAGTGAGATGACTTGATAGAATAAAGGGCTTGCTCGGCTCCAAATCTGTTAATGGTTCCTTCTAATTTCATCCCTAATTTTTCTAGAAGCCTGCAAGAGGCTAAGTTAGCGGTTTGTGTTTCGGCAATGACTTTTGGTAGTTTTAATTCATTTAAAGCAAAATTGATAATCACTTGAACGACTTCCGTTGCATAACCAGCTCCCCACCAATCGGGTAATAACTGATAGGACACCTCGTAGTAAACGCCATCGTGGTGAGGGTCAAGGGATACCATACCAATAAAATTATCGGTGTGTTTTTTTCGGATCACCCAGTAAAAGGAATCATCACCTGAATGCAGCATTTCGGCTAATACATCTTCAATGGAAGCAGCCTGTCGTATCCCGCCGAGATATTTTCTTACGTCCTCATTTATATATAATTTTTTCACATCTGAAAAATCGGCTGTTCGAAGGGTGCTTATAATACATCTTTCTGTTTCGAACAAACATCATCATCCCCTTAATAAAGAAAAAGAAATAAGCAATAGTATGATACCTAAACTTAATAAAATGTAGCCTATATACTTCGATTGCCCTTTATACAATGCATTATTAAATCCAGCAATTATTATTGTTAATGATATAAAGGGTAACCAAATTGGAATAAATTAGTTCTTGTTATTAGACTAATTATGTAAATTAGCAATATTGTTACAGCAGTAAATAAATTAAGAAATACCAGTTTCTTTCTAGTCAAAACTCTTCCTCCAGTTTCTTTGAGTACCAATACCTTTCATTAATTAGTTCGGTATTTAATCGGGTAAACCTTTTTCCGCTGCACCATAGGGACGGTTCTGGTGGTTTTTTTATCAAGGTTTTTATTATGAGCCATGAGAACCGTCCCTCTGGTTTCCCTTGGTCTTATAGGAAAAGTAGTTTTTCACACCGATTAAAAAGGGTAATTTTTCCTTTTATCGAATATTATATAGAAGTTATATTGAAACGGATGGTGTAGTAATGAGTAAATTCTTATCTATTTTTGGAACAGTAGTATTTTTGTATTGCTTATATCTCTTTGTAATGTTTTTCTTTAGCAATGATCGTGAGGCAGCTATTTTTTATGGTTCTATATTTGGAATGTTAAATGCAAGTATAGCTATTGCTGTTTCTGAAATATTAAATAAAGTTAAAACAACCAAGTCGTAAGATCATCATATTTTTAGAGGGAGGATGAGTAATGACAAAGAAGAAAAAGGAAACGTTTGAATGGGTTAAATCACTATTGGGTGCTCTTGTTATAGCATTTATTATTCGCGCTTTTTTCTTTACCCCCATTGTTGTTGACGGTGAATCAATGAACCCCACTCTCCAGGACAAGGACCGTATGGTTGTAACCAAAATTGGGGAACCGAAAAGATTTGATATTGTTGTGTTTCACGCCCCAGACGGAAGGGATTACATCAAACGTGTAATCGGACTCCCTGGTGACAGTATTGAATATAAAAATGATGTTTTATACATAAATGGGAAGGCATACAACGAACCTTATTTAGAAAAATATAAGAAAAGACTTAATGGTGGAACTTTAACAGGCTCTTTCACTTTAAAGGAGACCGCTGTAGGTAGTGATACTGTCCCTAAAGATAGTTTGTTTGTTATGGGAGATAACAGAAGGAAAAGCAAAGACAGCCGTGAGATTGGAGCGGTCAATTTAGAAAAGGTAATAGGGACAACAAATGTTGTTTATTTTCCAATAAAAGAAATTAAATTCGTAAATAACTAATTGCTGCTTTTGTTGGGCTGGTCTCTTATTCAAAACCATCGGGTGCGTAACCGCATCACATCAAGGGCACATATTGGCAATGAAAAAGGTAAGCGGGATTGTAACGTTCGCTTACCTTTTACTATTACTGTTTTGCTGGAATGATTAGCTTTTGGCCAATATAAAGGAATGCAGTTGGTTCCAGTTT
>NZ_JBDGJV010000013.1:30836-161068 GCF_057656715.1 Neobacillus sp. Soil_C_43 | reverse complement strand
TTATTGGCATCGACAATTGCTTGGGTGGTTACGCCGAATTTTTGAGCAATCTTCCAAAGCGTATCACCGGAAACAACTACATAAGTGGTTATCGTAGGCTGTTCAGGCTGTGCCACGCTCGGAATAATCAGCTTTTGGCCAACATAAAGGTACGCAGATGGATTCAGTTTATTGGCATCGACAATTGCTTGGGTGGTTACGCCGAATTTTTGAGCAATCTTCCAAAGCGTATCACCGGAAACAACTGCATAAGTGGTTACTGCTGGAAATTCGGGCTGCGCTACTCCTGGAATAATCAGCTTTTGGCCAATAAAAAGGTATGCAGTTGGATCCAGCTTATTGGCATCGACAATTGCTTGTGGAGTTACGCCGAATTTTTGAGCAATTTTCCAAAGCGTATCACCAGATACAACATAATAAGTGGTTGCCGCTTGCTGTTCAGGTGGAGATGCAGGTGCAGATGCAGGGACTTTTAATTTTTGTCCTACGTATAGATAACTGTTTGGATCAAGGTTGTTCAAGGTAACAATTTCAGAGCTGGTCGTGTTGAACTTGGATGCAATCTTCCATAAGGTATCGCCACTAACGACTATATAATCAATCGTTTGCTTTGCCGAAGACGGTTCAGTGACAAGTTCAACATCACTCACGCTGATTGTTCCTGTGACCCCTTCTTTAACAAGAACAGTGTATTTTCCATTCTCTATCGCTTCCGACATAAGCGGGAAAGTGTCTCCTTTTATAGCAGTATATCCTTGCCCTGCAGGATCAACGCTCATTTTTGCGGTCTCGCTGATGACGCGTACTCTTTTTTCAGGCTGCATCGGTTTGATTTCGTACATGTTTTGCACTTTCACAGCGCTTGGAAACGTAATATAGCCGTTATTTGGGCCTTCTACCACATTGAGCTTGATAAAGTAACTTCCGTTTGGTACTTTTCCGCCCATGATGTCTGTGCCATCCCATTCAAACGTATGAGTACCAGCTTCAAATGTTTGTTCACTTACTGGTAAAGCGGCGTGGGCTCCTGCAGCATTTGCGATATAAATAGATAATTTCGCAGGTACTGCAAGTGTAAATTGTCCAGTGACCTTGTCGTTTATTCCATCTCCATCAGGAGTAAAAGATGGCGATTGGAAGGAAGCATCTGTAACAATTTCTTTTAATCTTGATACCGGAATATAATAATCCGCATCTTTGATTGTAATCGTGCCAGATCGCCAGATTAACGGAATTGTGGAAGGATAGTTATAGGCTGTTTCGATTGTTTTAAAAACAATCTCATAACTACCGTCCATTACAATCCTTCCTGTTTTATCTGTGCCATTCCAGCTTACCGTACGGCTTCCAGGAGATAGGGTTTCCTTGCTGCCAGTATATATTTCATCTCCATTTATATTACGGATTGTCAGCTGAACTTCAGCAGGACGGTTTAAGTTAAACGGAATTTGGACCGATTTTGTTTGTGTTTGTCCGTACTTAGGTGAAAACACTGCTGGATTGGGAGAAACGCCATCAATCAATGGCTTGGGACTTGATTCCGAGACAACTGTGAGGTTCCCAAGCGGATATCCTTGCATTTGATTGAATTCCTGGTCCGTCAAATATCCCTTGATTTGGTATATTCCTGCGGGAAGAGGTGCTTTTTTCGTATCATCCCATGGCACCCAATCCACTTTGTGTAAGGTTTTATAGGCCGTAGTTGATAAATTAATTTTTGTTTGTACGTTATTCCCAACAATAAGAAGATACCCGCGTGTTGGCACGTTGGTTTGCAACTCAATTGTTGTGTAGCCAGGAACACTACTACCTTGGTATGCAACGGTAGAAGCAGAAAGTTTAAATGAAGTAACCTCAATCATTCTAGACGCAGGCCGGTACCCGCCATATCCCATTCTGTAATCTCCATAATCCATTCTAGAGGAAACGCCGTATCCCATTCCACCTCCGAAACCCATACCGGGATAACCTCCGTATCCCATTCCGAATAATCTTTGCAAGTTTCACTCCTCCTCGAAATGTTTCGTAATTAGTGTATGTGTCCATTTTGAGGAAGGGATAGATACTTGCCTATGTAGATAAATGGGACTTTTACAAACGTTTCTTTATTAGAAATAAAAAACATATACATAAAAGCTCACTTACTTTTAGTAATAAAGAATAACCGTTAAACAAAACTCGTCACTTTTCCCTATGTGCTATACTATTCAAACGATTAATTGACAATGCTAGAAACTGCATAATCAAAGCCCTTCTACTAAATGACGGATAAGAACTTTGTCGTAAGCCTAACAAGATATCACCCTATTATTCTCCAAATAAGAACCTTTTCTGGTAAATCACCTTTTTTTGTCGTTCTGCCCCCTCATTTGAAACAAATCAGGGGTGTAGTTTAGTAGTTGGCGAGTAAAATGGGGGTTATTGACGAGTAAGGAATGAAATTTGACGAGTAAAATAGAAAATGGACGAGTAAATCAAGTATTTGACGAGTAAATCATCTAAAGTGAGGAGTAAGTGAAAAAAACAGAAAAGGTATAAAATTCCGGTGCCTGTCACTGCCAGAATTTTGTGTAAGACAGTAGGGTTACTAAATCCCCTAGAAAACGCAACCGATTTACTGGCTTCTAATTATGTCTTTTCTATATTAATAGTAACCATAACAACTTATCTCTCTATTCTACCTATAAAATTTTTAGTTAGAAAGCTAATAAAAGTCTAGCCCAATAGGTTAAATTGATTTGCTGAAAATTTTTAATAAAATACATAGAAATTCTATGTATAAAATGATACGATTACATAAAATGGAATCTACTAGTCAAGGAGGGTACGTTTAATGAAAAAAGATACAAAGATTCTTTTAATTACACTAATTGTAGTACTGGTCCTTGTATTAGCATTAATTATGGGGGTTATTAAGATATTGTTTACAGTATTTGGAGCTGCGTGTGGAAATCAGGTTCAAAAAGAAGTACCTTCTCCGAATGGGGATAAAGTGGCATATGTTTTCCTTAGAGATTGTGGTGCAACAACCCGATTTTCACCTCAATTATCCATTTTGAATAAAGATGATGATTTTGAAAATGAGGGGGGAAATGCATTTAAGTCAGATAAAAGTTTTACGATTGAATGGATTGATGAAAAGAATCTAAAGGTAATTTACCCTAAATCCTCTAAACCCTTTGAAAAGGATAAAAGGGTTAATGGGGTTAATATTGAGTATTATGACGAATAAGAGGAGTTTTTTTGAGCCAGTGGAATCACCCTCTGGGATATAAAAAAGAGTGACCAACTTAGCCACTCTCCATAAATGATTCAATTAATCTACTTAATCCAAGCACCATCTGCACCTAATTTATATTTACCAATCCAAGTACTGTATGCCATTTTTCCATTACTATAGAGATAGTACCATTTTGTACCTACTTGGATCCAACCTTGTGCCATTGCCCCAGATGATTTTAGGTAATACCAGCTCCCACCATATTTAAGCCATCCTGTTTTCATTGAGCCGTTGCTATTTAAATAATACCACGCTCTGTCATAAATCCAGCCCGTTTGCATAACACCAGAAGAATTTAGATAGTACCACTTACCACCATCAAATACCCAACCAGTTTTCTTCACGCCTGTTTGTTTGTCAAGGAAATACCATCTGCCAGCATCATAATACCAACCTTTATCTTTTACTCCCTTAGTATAATGATAGGTTTTACCATTTTCGACAATCCACCCATTTAGAATAGAACTAACAACAGTAACACTTGTTACAGCACTTGTATTCCCAGCTTGATCAGTTGCAGTAACATTTAAAACTGTGCCAACTGAATATGTAGAAGGTAGGTATGCTTCAAAATCACCACTTGCGTTTGTTATTCCAGTTCCAACAGCCATACCATTCAAGGAAACTTCAACTGTGGAATATGGTTCTGCTTTACCTTTTAAGAGTGTATCATTATCGTCAAAACGATTAACTTGTGGGGCAGGTGGTGGTGTAACGTCTTGTGTAGGTGTTTGATCAATATAATCCCACGCTAAACCATAGACATCGTTCGTAACATAATCCCCAATGTTAAGAGCACGAATAAAGTAAACACCTCTTGATAGACTATACCCTGCTGTCATTTGATGGTCATCAAATTGTGTTGCAACAGGATCAATAATATTATCAAACTCGTCCGTGAGAACAAAGCCAATATCGGATAGTGAAGTAGGAGACATTAACCCAGAGATGGCAATTGTGCGACTTTGAGGAATCTCAATGGCAAAAGTGTCAATGTCATATTGATGATAAAATGTACCTAGGATTACATCCCCTTGTGGTAGATAATCTGCTTCGGTAACATAGTCATTCGGTTCAACTTCATAAATACTATTGCCTGTTAGATCTTGAGTTGAATAACCATTAGATAATTTTTGTGATTTTGATACGCCTGATTGTTGTGATTTTAATAAATCCCTAGATTGTTGTGATTTTAACAATCTTTCAAGTTTTGAATGTTCAAACCCATTTACTTTTTCTACTTGAACGTGTGCTTTTTCTTTAAAAATTTCACCCTTAAAAGAGTCATAAGACGATGCAGCTTTTGCATTAAGACCACCCAACAATAATATTCCTGACGATAGCGCTAAAATACTACTAATCTTTTTTAAATTCATGCTACTTCCCCCTCGATTGACATTACCTAGAGAATTATAGCATTTTTTTCCAAATATACAGGTAATTTCCATCGTCATTTTCTTTTATATCTTGACACTTTTTACGATTTCATGGAATGCCAAGGGGACGGTTCTGGTGGTTCTAATTGGTGATAATGGAATAATTCTCGACAATCTTTTTATTATTTTCCATGCAAGAACTCATAAGTAGCAGGTATTCATTCTTCTTTTAACCAAACGTTTGATTGATATCGGATTATGTGGAAGAAATGAGAAAGGCGTCGATTTGAGAGAAATAACTACTATGTTGCCGAATAGGAAGGCAACTCGCGGAAAGATGGCCGACAATCTTTTTATGTCAAATGTGAAGAAATCATCTTTACAATTGAGTCTATGCTCGTTTTAACTAAACGATTAATTAGTATAGCCTATAGGGAAAATAGTCAAAATATGATGGAAAACGGTTCATGTGGTGGAACAAGACCATGAGAACCGTCCCTCTGGTACCCAAATTCAGACTGAAGGAAGGATTCACAATGTCGAACAACATTTCAAACAATAATCAGGGAAAAATACATTTCATGTTAAAGTCTACTCCGCCAAGAGTAACTTTTCATCAGGACATGACCGAAGAAGAAAGGAATATCATGCTACAACACATCTCCTACTGGACGGACAAGCAGAATCAGGGGATAGCTTTGGTTTTCGGCCCCGTTCTAAATCCTTCAACCCCACACGGACTGGCCATTATTGAAGTCGAGAATGAGGAACAAGTCCCAAAACTCATCGCGGAAGATCCCGCCGTTATTGCAGGAATAATGACAACGGAATTTTATCCTATGAAAGCAGTTATAAAGAAATAATATAATCCCATTATTATGGGGTAAGCCTCCGTTTTGCTGTACTGACGGGGACAAGAATGAATACGGGATCGCTTGCGGGCGGTCCTGTTTTTTGTTGAAGTAATCGATGCGGAAGTCTTTTTTTCTTATTCGACTTCCCCAGCAAACGAATTAACAATAGAACCATTCAGAATAAGCAGGAACGTTTATTTCTTATTTAAGTAGGAGCAGTTAATTAAACCACAGAGATAATTATCGGTATGTCGTACTCGAACAAAACGGTGTAGTGACGGAAAGCATAATACAGCTATCATTTTGGTGCTCTCATCTGTCACAAAATGGTTTTTTTAATCGTCATGTGATTAGGAAGATGAAAAGGAGACGATTAAAATGAAAAATGAGAAAACAATCGTGGTCATAGGTGGCGGGTATGCTGGGATCAACCATATCGAAGCACTTAAGAAAGAGTTTCATAGGGAGCTAAAAAGAAGCATTCGGATTATCCTGGTTGATAAAAATACTTTCCATTTTAAAAAGGTTAAATTATTTAAGGGGATTGTTAATGAAAATTTGTCGAATTTAAATGTTCCTCTAAAGCATTATTGCGGCTCTGATATTGAGTTTATTCAGGGGGAGTTAACAGCAGTTTATCCTAAAGAGCAAACCGTTCACATTATCAGGGAGGATGGAACATTGATTCAACTGGATTTTGACCGTTTGGTGCTTGCCATGGGCAGTGTACTGCGTGAAGTGAATTCAGAATGTGGAGGATTAACGCTCAATGATTTAAGGAATGCCCAATGTATTCGGAAGCATATATTGGGGATGATGGAATCACCAGATAGTAAACTTCGATTGGCAATAGTAGGAAGTGGGGTTACAGGAATTGAAACCGCTGCAGAAGTGGGATCATGGTTGAAAAATGAAACTAAAAAAGAAGGGATGAAGCAGAAGAGCATTGAACTATTTCTTATTAATAATAAACAGAGATTAATAGATGAAGCTCCAGTGAAAATCAGTGAACGGCTTGAGAACAGGCTAACGAGACAGGGTATACAGGTAATGCACAATAAAAAGGCAGAAAAATTCTCAAATGGTAAAGTCATTTTCTCTGACAAATCCGAACTTGAAGCGGATGCGTGTGTTTGGACAGTAGGTTTAAAGCCTCATCCTAGCCTTTTCGATTTAGGTCTCTCTCTTACAGAACAAGGAAAAATAAAAGTGGATTCATGGTATCGTTTAGTAGAAAGTGAGAATATTTATGCCATTGGAGACTGTGTTCATGTGGTTGACCCTATAAGTGGAAAAGCTGCAGCAATGAGCTGCAAAGAAGCTATTTCCCAGGCTCAAAGACTTTCTAAAATTATGAAGGCACATCTTCAGGGATTTCAAGCAACCTGCCATCAAACCTACCCTGATTTTCTTTGTATAGGACTCGGTCCGAACGATGGTTTTGTATGGACGCAAAAATGGGGAGTTGATTTCGTACTTTCAGGTAAATTGGCAGAAAAAATAAGAGAGTATACCTGGGATATTGCCAGTATTACTCACTAAAGGAAGGAGGTAAAGGTATGGAGCTTCAGGAACTATATTCTCAGTTTCAGCCACTTTTATTTTCGATCGCTTACCGGATGCTCGGCACTGTTTCTGATGCAGAAGATATTGTTCATGATGTGTACTTGCAGGCAGGAGAAAAAACGATGGAGCACGTGGAAAATGAGAAGGCTTACCTTTGTAAAATGGTTACAAACAAATGTATTGATCATTTAAAATCTGCCGCGCATAAACGTGAGGTATATACTGGTCCCTGGCTCCCAGAACCATTGATCTTAAACGATAACAATCCTATTACTGAAGTGATGAACGGAGAAGCGATATCATTTGCCATTCTGATGCTGCTGGAAAAACTGAAACCTGTAGAGAGAGCTGTTTTCATCCTTAGGGAAGTGCTAGATTATGATTATTCGGCAATTTCGCAAATTTTGAATCGCAGCGAATCTAATTGCAGAAAAGTATTTAGCCGGGTAAAGAATAAATTTCCGATGATAAAAGAAGAGGTGGAAGCCCCGAATAATCCGAAAATAGATAAAATGATACAGACATTCGTGTTAGCACTACATCAGGGAAACATTCAGAAGATTGAAGAATTATTGCTTCAGGATGTTACGTTATATTCCGATGGTGGCGGAAAAGTATATGCTGCCTTAAAGCCAGTATATTCCAAAGATCTAGTTGTCCGTTTTATCAGAAACTTACTGTCACATAACGATAAGAAACAAACCGTTGTAAATATCGTTAATGTAAATGGTGCAACTGGGCTCTTGGTAAAGGGATTTGACAATGTCAAAATGGTTATTTGTTTCCATGTTAAAAACGATCAAATTGCTGAAATCTATATTGTGAGGAATCCAGAAAAACTACAACATGTATATCTATAAGCCCACTAAATTTGCAGCAATTATGTTATAAAACCCGACCTTTTTCTGTAAATAACTTTTTATGAAGGGTGATAATATGGGGAAATACATTGTTGAAAAGGTGTCAGTTCCTAAAACTTCTATAGCAAACGAATCCTTATCATATATTCATTATTCAGATGCATATAAAGTTTTACTTTCTGGTGAATCAACTTATGATGTAAAATTTATAGCCAAAAAGTTTTTAACTACTGTTCCTTCTTGGGTTTCTTACTTAATGAAAGTGCGTGATCGAATAGTCAGTTTTATTGGGTTAAAGACATCTAGTCGGTCTGAAGTGGAAAATATAAAACTAGAACAGGGAAGTAGAATAGGAATATTCCGTGTATTGAATTGTAGTTCACATGAGATATTACTAGGTGAAGATGATCGCCATTTGAATTTTCGTGTGTCCATTTTAGTAGAAGAAGTGAATGGATTAAATTACTTAACTGTTTCGACTGTAATATATTTTCATAATTGGATAGGGAAATTGTACTTTTTTATTGTTAAAAAAGTTCACAAAGTAATAGTACCTGCAATGTTGAAGAATATGTAAGCACAATTCCAGTACAAAGGAATTGTGCTTATAACCTAATAGAAACTTCTGTTCCGTCTTTAAGGCTTGTTTCAAGCAGCAGTAGACCTCTTTGCTTTGAAAGTTCCCTTAGCAAAGGCTTCAAATCATTCCTGTTTATATCAGGAATTTGAAACTTTTTCTTTGCTTTTTTCTCAATTGCACGATTTACAAGCACCAGGATCCGTTTTGAAGTGAGGATCCCAATGGATAGATGTAAAAAAGCATACGGGACTGGAATAATAAATCGTCTGTCTCTTATTTTAATTTTTATCTTCATCATATTACTCAATAATAACTAGTACTTTGTCACCTTTTGCTGAGGTAACATCTACAATTTGTCCGTCCAATTCATTTTCAATCGCCTCAATTAAAAGTTCCACGTCGATATCCTTTACATACTTTTCGGATTCGGGAATCATTTTAGCAATATTTGCTCCTACTTTTAAAACAGCTTTTATGAGTTTTATTGGCAGATTAACATTAACATTGTCACCATTTTCAGAAGTAACACGGATTTTTAGCATTTTGTTTAAGTAGGAGGTGGAGGTCCGTTTATTTAGAACGACCTGATTATCCTTTCCTTGCAGTACTTCAATTAATTCAGCAGCCTTCTCTTTGTTCAACTTTCCTTCTTCAACCATTGTTAATACTCTTGAAATTTCGTCACTCATTAAGATTCCTCCCCATTTAATAGCCCAATCGCTTCTTCGGCTGTTATTTCGCCCTTCTCCAGCATTAAAATTACTTTTTTCCGATCCATTTTTTCGACCTTCTTCGTGGTGGAATATCCAAGAGAAGAGATAATGTCATCTAATTTCCCACGCACGGTGGGATAGGATACTCCAAGTTCTTTTTCAACTTCTTTAATATTTCCACGGCACTTTAGAAAAGTTTCAATAAAATTAAGCTGTTCCTTGCTAAGAGATGCAAAATTAGAGAGTTCAAATTCATTTTCAATTGTGGTATGACAATGAGTACACTGTAGCTTTGTAATCTTTAATTGCTTACTACAAACAGGGCACTCTGAAATAAGAGGATATGCCATAATTCCCTCCTTCATTATTTATATTTAAATCATACATCAATTTATTTAAAAAATAAATACATTAATTAAAAAATATAAACTTTTAATAAATAAAAATAAATATATTTAATTTTAGTATTAAATAATTTGATTGAAAGGTAGTGAAAGTGGGTGCCAGTGGGGACGGTTCCGGTGGCTCTTTGATGCTATGGGACGGTTCTTGAGGTCTTTGTTAAAGCCGGGAGAACCGTCCCTGTGGTTGTGAGATCATTTTATGCTACTAGATATAAACATGGAGGCATCTTGATTCATGAATATACGATTACCATGATAGAATGTTTTCATTTCAATTGATGTAAATCCAACTTCAGATAAGCTTTTTTTCAGTTCCTCATGCGAAAAACCGTTATGAACTTTCGGATGATGTATTTTATCGTTTTTGTCAAAATCGACAATAATTAGCTTGCCACCATCATTTAAAATGTAGAACAGTTCTCGTAAAATTTTATTTGTATCCGGAATGTGAAGGAGGACTAGTGACATTAACACGATGTCTGCCTTCAGTTCAGGCGTTCCTTGAGTAAAATCTGAATAAAGCACGTTTGCGTTGGTCATTCTCTTGTGAGAAATTTTCGCTTTCGCAACCTCCAACATTTGTTCAGATGAATCCACCAACAAAATGGAATCTACTAAATCTGATAATTCCAAACTAACTAGACCAGTTCCACTCCCATAGTCAATTAAAGATTTTGATTTGCTATTTTTTAATTCAGGTCTTACTTCCTTAACTATCACTTTAGCTAATTCCATTCTTTCTTCGGTATCATATCTTTTTGCCATCTGTTCAAACACGTTATTTTCCATATTCCACTCCCCAATTTATTAAATAGCAATATTGTGGTCATTATAGCAAAAATTATAAACCAAGGGTAAACCAAGGGGACGGTTCTTGTGGTACTGAAGGGTGATATTGTGGTTTGAGCTAATAACTTTAGGCTGCAAGAGTTTAAGAAGAATCGTAGCCCTTCGGTCCTTTTATTCTTGTTTAAGTAACAAGACACGTTGGTTGAAGAAGGAATTTGTTTTTATTTCTTGAATTTGTAATTTAATCGAAAAATGATAGAAAATAGAGAAGGGAGTTAAATATCCTGAAGGTAAACTGGTTGAGCTATGGGAGAAAAATAACGGGTTATTAAGTTACTAAGGAGATGATTTTTAATGGAAAAAGTTACACCATTCTTAATGTTCCAAGATGGTAAAGCAGAAGAAGCAATGAATTATTACATATCAATTATTGATGATGCAGAAATTACAAGTATTGTTCGCTATGGAGCGAATGAAGCTGGAGACGAAGGAACTGTCATGCAGGCTACTTTTTCCTTAAAAGGTCAAGAATTTATGTGCATTGACAGTAATTTGAAGCATCAGTTTTCATTTACTCCTTCATTCTCTATTTTTGTTACTTGTGATACGGAGGAAGAAATCAATAAACTTTACCAGAAACTTATCGAGGGTGGACAAGCACTTATGCCAATTGGTAATTATGGTTTTAGTCAGAGATTTGGTTGGCTAAATGATCGGTTTGGAGTCTCGTGGCAACTCAATCTTCCATCGTGAAAGTCTTAAATGTCTTCATTAAATAAATACTACAATTAAAGGTATTACTTCAACAGGGGTAATACCTTGGCGCCAAGGGGACGGTTCTGGTGGTACTGATGGGTGAAATGGGCTATTAATCGACAATCTTTTTATTATTTTCCATGCTAGAACCCATAAGTAGCAGGTATTCATCCTTCTTTTAACCAAACGTTTGATTGATATCGGATTATGGGGATGAAATGAGAAAGAAGTCGAGTTGAGAGAAATAACGACTATGTTGCCGAATAGGAAGGAAATTCGCGGTAGGATGGCCGACAATCTTTTTAAGTCATTTGTGAAGAAATTATCTTTACCATTGAGTTTATGCTCGTTTTAACCAAACGATTATTTAGTATAGCCTATAGGGAAAACAGTAAAAATATGGTGAAAAAACGGTTGAGATGGAAAAAAACCATGAGAACCGTCCCTGTGGTACCTTGGAGGAATTGTGATGAAATATTTTGTAGTGGATGCTTTTGCAGAGAAGGTTTTTGAAGGAAATCCAGCAGGAGTATGTATTATGAATGATTGGATTTCAGATGATCTCATGCAGAAAATAGCGATTGAAAATAACCTATCGGAAACAGCATTTGCAGTAAAAGAAGCAGGTCATTATCGACTTAGATGGTTTACACCTGGAGGAGAGATTAATCTTTGTGGGCACGCCACGTTAGCAACGGCATTTATCATCCTAAATTATTATGATAATCAGTTGGAAACCGTTAAGTTCAATACAATTAGTGGAGAGTTAATTGTAAATAAACAAGATGATTTGTATGAACTGGATTTTCCTTCTGTTCCTTTAGAAAAAATTACAGTTACTGATAAAATGATTAGTGCTTTGGGGATCGAGCCAAATGAGACATACTTAAACAGAGATCTCGTTTTTATACTAGAGTCCGAGGAGGATGTGAGAAACGTAAATCCTGACTTTGTCCAATTAGAAAGATTACCAGAAGGATTGGGTGTTTGTGTTACAGCCAAAGGCAGTGAATTCGATTTTGTTTCTAGAGCGTTTTTCCCTAAGTTAAAAGTAAACGAAGATCCAGTAACAGGTTCCTTACATTGTAGCCTAATTCCTTTTTGGGCAAAAAGATTAGAAAAACAGGAATTAGTTGCAAGGCAACTATCTAGCAGAGGCGGTACTCTTTATTGTAAACATGAAGATACACGAGTAAAGATGGCGGGAAGAGCGGTTTTATATTCAGTAGCTGAATTGAATATTAGGATTAATTGACAGCGGGGTGAAAGACCGAAGGGGCGGTTCCAGTAGTTTTTCTTTTACAAATTGTATTACTCCATCAAAAATAGCGTTCATCCCTGCTGGATCAACGTCCCCTTTAGTTCAGAAAAGCGAAACTTACATTATTTTTTATCCCAGACCACTATAATAAATGTGGCAATGGGACCTAATAGTAACGATAATAAGAACCAATTTAATCCACTTCTGTTCTTGCCTTGAGCTAACCCCGCATTGATTAGTGCTAAGGTCCCCCAGCTAACATAATACTGATCATTCATATGTAAACCTACCTCCTGTCAATATTCTTCCTAGCTATCATAATGGTGTTCTGTAAACGATATGCCAATGTAGGTGTTTGGAGTCCTGATAGTTTCCTAGATTTTAATCACTTTACAGGCCGTTTTCTTTAGTAACCATGGCAGCTACCTTCTTAATAAACTATTCTATTTCTGTATTCTATAAACCTGCTTATAATTCATAGTGAATCTTTAGGGACGGATTGGTTGGGTATTTTCCTAGTAGATTCAGCCAGGTCTCGACAGTTTTTTTGTTGTTCTTTTAGCAAATAACCAATGATAGCAGGATTTTAACTACTACTAACCAAACGTTTGATTACTATCGAAAAAGGGTGAAGAAAAGGGAAAGAAGTCGATTTTATAGAAAGTAATACTATTTTGTTAAATAGAAAGAAAAATGGCCGACAAATTTTTTATCCCATTTGTGATGAAAATAGCCATATATATGGGTTTACGCTCATTTTAACTAAACGATTAATTAGTATAGCCTGTAGGGAAAATGATATAGAAATGACGAAAGATGGGGTGGAATAGACGGGTGCTGGTCTTGGTTAAGACCACACAACCGTCCCTTTCGTTCACCTTTCACTATACATTTTAGAAAATATTGGATATAATGAATTTAAATAAACTAGCTAGTCGGTTTATTTTAAAAGAAAGGTGGGGATTTGTATGGGAGAAGAGAGGTATATCACGCTTAGAAATGAAAAGATATACGCCAAGGTAATGGGAAAAGGGGAACCCTTGATTTTTTTACATGGTGGACCAGGTGGGGAACATCGCTTTTTTTTACCTCATTTACAGGATTTATCCCAACACTTTACACTGATTTTTTATGATCAAAGAGGATGTGGGCAATCAGAAAAAGCAATCAATGAGGAGTATACGATGGATGGAGAGGTTGAAACGTTAGAGGCCCTTCGTCAATTTTTCAACATAGATAAACTGAATCTTATTGGTGAATCTTGGGGGTCGATGTTAGCCCTTTTATATGCTGCCAAATACCCTAATCATGTGAATAAACTATTTATGACGGCCGCGGTTGGTGCGACAAAGGGTGGATATTTTCGTTTTGAAAAAGAACTGCTGAATCGATTAACAAAGGATGAAAGGATAAGGCTGGAGGAGTTATCACCTAAAGTGGATCAGGGAGAGGTGGACGTGGTTGAGATTTTTAAAATAATCGATCCGTATTATGTGTACTCGCCTGAAAGCTTAACGAAGAAGACGAAAACCCAATCGAATGCGAGGGTAAATGAGCTGATAGGTAAAGACATTGCCGATAACTATGATGTGTCAAAGGTTGCGAACAAGCTTAGTAACATCCCAATTATGGTTGCACAAGGTGACCATGACATCATTACTCCAGGAATCCTAGAACAAGAGTTAGTTAACTATATCCCTCATATAGAAGTAAGGGGAATTAAAAATTGCGGTCATTGGTCAGTGATCGAACAACCTAAGCAGCTTCAAGCGATGATTAAGGATTTTTTTCAAAATTGATAGCTTGATAGGTGAAGGAGGACATCAAAATGGGCTTGGAAGATACTATTTTGGAGGAACTATTTCATCAATATAGCCCTATTATTTACCGCTATATTTTATTTGTGACGAAATGTAAAGAGGAAGCTGAGGACTTAACACAAGAGGTGTTTATTAATGCTTTCCGCGGCTTATCCAATTATAGAGGAGAAGCGTCTTATAAGACTTGGATATATACCATTGCTCGTAACGTGATTATTGATCATTATCGAAAAAAAAGGAAAATCAATTGTTTGATAGATTTACCATTACCTGACCAGAATCAGTTGGTTCCTGAAGAAGTGTTAGATCGTAAGGAAAAAGCACAAATTTTGCACAGAGCGATAATGGAGTTAAAGTTACCCTATCGAGAGATCATTATCTTACGAAAGATTAAAGGATACTCCATCGTTGAGACTGCCAATATACTAGGATGTGCTGAGGGCAAGGTCAAAGTCACTCTTCATCGCGCCTTACATAGACTTAAACATAAGCTGAACCGGGATAAGTGGAATTTTGATGACCTTTTTTGGGGACAGTCCCCCGGCGCTTTACAGCAGCGGGGGACTGTCCCCTTTTTGCCACGATAACATCCCTTGTGGCACAATGAAGTGGAGATGATTAGTAAGGAAGGGAGTGCAAAGCGATGGATTTTGAAACGGTTATGCAGGAACTGGAAGCTCTCGGTAAGGAACGAAGTAAAAAGATGTACATAAGCAATGGGGCACACGAGCCAGTTTTTGGTGTGGCTACAGGCGCAATGAAGCCGATGGCAAAGAAAATCAAGAAAAATCAGCCGTTGGCCGAGCAGCTTTACGCGACCGGGAACTACGATGCCATGTATTTTGCCGGCGTCATTGCGGACCCCAAGGCAATGACTGAGGCGGATTTTGATCGTTGGATCGATGGTGCGTACTTTTATATGCTGTCTGATTATGTAGTTGCTGTCACTTTAGCAGAAAGCGATTTGGCACAAGCTGTTGCCGATAAATGGATCGCAAGCGGGGAAGAGCTTCGAATGTCGGCAGGCTGGAGCTGTTACTGCTGGCTTTTGGGTAATCGTAAGGACGAGGAGTTTAGTACAAGTAAGCTTGCGAATATGCTCGATCAAGTGGAAAACACGATTCATGATGCTCCTGAACGAACGAAATCCGCTATGAATAATTTTATCTACACCGTCGGGATTTCCTATGTGCCGCTCCATGAGAAGGCGGTTGAAACCGCAAAGGCAGTAGGCCTTGTTGAAATTAAGCGGAACAATAAGAAAAGCAGCATCCTGAATGCTTCCGAAATTATTCAAAAGGGAATCGATCAAGGGAGACTTGGTTTTAAACGCAAGTATGTAAGATGTTAGTAGAAAAAGTTTGGGGACAGTCCCCCGCCGCTTTACAGCGACAGGGGACTGATCCTTTATAAATGGTTACCCCTCTGAGCCGAGGCTTGGCGAGTAATATGGGGAAAGTGACGAGTAATTGGTTAATTAGACGAGTATAATCCAATTTAGACGAGTAAATGGAGCAAACTGACGAGTAAGAAGAGATTCCTCCTTTTTCTATGTATGTCTATTAGGTTTTGTAACCCAAATAACTCTCACTGTTCTCCATTTGATGTATTTCAATAGGGTTTTCATCAAAAATGATACCCAAAAAAGAAAATGGTGCTCAAGCATCGATGAATCGACTCACTGAGCACCATTTTTATACTTATAAAATAAAGAAGGTAATAACCGACAGAAAGATCGATGTGATCAGCATGGCTATTAGTGGTCTTAGGGCTTTTGTTCGGAGGTCACGAAGGCTTACGTTTAGGCCCAGTCCGACCATGGCTGATGTGAGGATAAAGGTGGTTGCTGTTGAGATGCCGTCTAGAACGGCTGCTGGTACAGGGACCCACGTGCCTACAGCATAACTGCCAAACAAGCTCATGAGTATGAACCCCACCAAAAACCACGGAAAATCAACTTTTGTTTCTCCTGCAGCATCTGCACTTTTTCGTTTCATCCAATACATCAAAATAAAACATAATGGAACAAGTAGCAGAACGCGACCTAGCTTGGCCAGCAGTGCCATGGCCAATCCATCGGGACCCGCAGGAGCACCAGCTAAAGCTACATGGGCGATTTCATGCAGGCTGCTTCCGCTCCAGATCCCGTAATCAATTGCTGACAAGGGAAGAAGCGGGCGGATAATCGTATAGACGATGGAAAAAATGGTGCCCACTAGAGCGATGATTCCGACCCCAATCGCCGTATCCTCTTCTTTTGCTTTGATGATGGGTGCTACCGCTGCAATCGCTGCTGCCCCACATACACCGGTTCCAACCCCTAGAAGGAGCGACAAGGATGAATCCGCTTTCAGTTTTTTACCTAGCCAAACCGTAGCGAGAATCGCAAAAACGATGACGCAGGCATCACGGACCACCAATCCCAAACCTTGGTTCAGAATCACATCGACATTTAATTTTAATCCATATAAGATAATCGCAAACCGTAAGAAATATCTCGCTGAAAATTGGATTCCTGCTCTTATTTTTTCAGGATATCCAAAAAATTGCCTGTAAATGATGGCCAGTATAATCGCACAGGCCATCGGTCCGACTCGGTTAAAGCCCGGTATGGCCGAAAGCGCAAATCCAGCAGCCGCAATGACAATGGTAAAAGCGATTCCGCCTATCCACAAACCGGCTTTGGATTTTGGCTCTGGCTTTTTTTGCTGCTGTTGCTGACCAGCTATTTCGTGTGAAGATAAGGCTCTTGCTGATTGACTACTCATTCAATCACCCCACAACTTATTTTGTACTTTCATCCTACTCCCGTTTTGTAGATAAGGAAAATAATGATATATAATAGTTATCATAAGTAAATTGATATACATTAATTGGGGGTTACCATGGATCACTATTTAGAGGTGTTTGTAAAGGTCGTGGAAAAAGGGAACTTTTCAAAGGCTGCAGAAGATCTTCACATGACCCAGCCGGCGGTCAGCCAATACATTAAAGTTCTGGAGGAATCGGTTGGAGCCAGGCTCTTGGAACGGAGTAATAAATTTGTCCGTCTGAATAAGGCTGGCGAAATTGTCTTTCATCATGCAAAAGAGATTCTAGCCCTCTACTCCAATATGCAGTATTTAATCGATGACCTCACTAACAAAGCGAGCGGACCCATCGCGATTGGTGCGAGCTATACCTTTGGCGAATACATTTTGCCGCACATTATCGCCAGGCTGCAGGCAAAGTACCCGCTTATTACACCGACGATCCAGATTCACAATACTAAAGAAATCATCGATCTTGTTCAAACTCATCAATTAGATATCGGTATCGTGGAAGGGCATATTAATGAAAAAGTACCCAATGTAGAAATCGTTTCTGAAGATAGAATGGTCATTGTCGCTTCATCGCAACATCCTTTGCTAAAAGAGGGTCATAGGAGGAAAATAGCGGAGCTGGGGGAAGAGACATGGATTTTACGAGAAAAGGGTTCAGGCACAAGGGAAGCCGCCGAACACCTCTTTGAAAGTTTGAATTTTACTCCTAAGAAAGTGATGGAATTTGGAAGTACACAGGTCATCAAGGAATCGGTTGAGGCCGGTCTAGGGATCAGCTTACTTTCCCAATGGGCCATTAAAAAAGAACTGATGTATGGCTATTTGGATATTGTTGACGTGGAAGGATTGCCGTTTAAACGGAATTTCTCCATCCTAACGCATTCGCCTTATCAAACGAAGGCTTTGCAGCAATTTATTGAGACATTGCGGGAGTACTTGGGGGATTGAAGGTTTGGGGACAGTCCCCCGCCGCTTTACTGCGGTGAAGGTAGCTTTATGCTCCGCCTCTAAAATAAAAGCTCTATTCGTAAAACTTCGGACAGAGATGGTTCAAATGAGAGTAAGATAGTCAGAAGCGGAGACAACTTCGGACCGAGTTGAGTCAAACCAGAGAAAGACTGTCAGAACCTGAGACAACTTCGGACAGAGTTGAGTCAAACTAGAGCAAGACTGTCAGAACCTGAGGTAACTTCGGACAGAGTTGAGTCAAACCAGAGCAAGACTGTCAGAACCTGAGACAACTTCGGACAGAGTTGAGTCAAACCAGAGAAAGACTGTCAGAACCTGAGACAACTTCGGACAGAGTTGAGTCAAACCAGAGCAAGACTGTCAGAACCAGAGGTAACTTCTGACAGAGTTGAGTCAAACTAGAGAAAGACTGTCAGAACCTGAGACAACTTCGGACAGAGTTGAGTCAAACTAGAGCAAGACTGTCAGAACCTGAGACAACTTCGGACAGAGTTGAGTCAAACTAGAGCAAGACTGTCAGAACCTGAGACAACTTCGGACAGAGTTGAGTCAAACTAGAGAAAGACTGTCAGAACCTGAGCTAACTTCGGACAGAGTTGAGTCATACCAGAGCAAGACTGTCAGAACCTGAGACAACTTCGGACAGAGTTGAGTCAAACTAGAGCAAGACTGTCAGAACCAGAGGTAACTTCTGACAGAGTTGAGTCAAACTAGAGAAAGACTGTCAGAACCTGAGACAACTTCGGACAGAGTTGAGTCAAACCAGAGCAAGACTGTAAGAACCTGAGTCAACTTCAGACAGAGTTGAGTCAAACCAGAGCAAGACTGTCAGAACCTGAGGCAACTTCGGACAGAGTTGAGTCAAACTAGAGCAAGACTGTAAGAACCTGAGGCAACTTCGGACAGAGTTGAGTCAAACTAGAGCAAGACTGTCAGAACCAGAGGTAACTTCGGACAGAGCTGAGTCAAACTAGAGAAAGACTGTCAGAACCAGAGGTAACTTCTGACAGAGTTGAGTCAAACTAGAGAAAGACTGTCAGAACCTGAGACAACTTCGGACAGAGTTGGTCCAAACCGGAGTATTCCTGTCCGAAGATGAGAGCCTTCGCAAGAAAATATATCAAGACTCTTTTGCGAAAACAGCCAAAATAAAAGAAATGAACCCACCCCCTGCCCCGATCATCTATTGACCAAACTAGCCGCGGGTGATTTAATATAATCATAGTGGTTGGGTCACTGAGCCATAAACAAGAGAGGGGAATCAATTTATGAAAGCCTTGATAACAGAACTAATTTGGAATGAAGGGATTGAGGAACTAGTTCGCCAGGGGTTTGAAGTGCACTATGATGAGAGTCTATGGAACAATCGCGCACAGCTACTCCAGATATTCAAAGAGTACGACGCAATTATTGTTCGGAATCAAACAAAAGTGGATCAAGAACTATTACATGCCGGAACCCGCTTGAAGGTAGTCGGCCGCCTGGGAGTGGGAATGGATAACATTGATATCCCAGCTGCGAAAGCAAGAGGGATTCAAGTGGTATATGGGCGCCATGCCAATGCTACTTCTGTTGCCGAGTATGTGCTGTCGGCCATGTTAAGTGCGAACCGGCCGCTTTATCAAGCAGATGCCGATATCAGGTCAGGCAATTGGAACCGCAAGAGGTTTACGGGCGGTGAAATCGCCAACAAAACACTTGGATTAATTGGATTAGGTGAAATCTCGCATCGTGTAGCGAAGCGGGCACTTGCTTTTGGCATGAAGGTCATTGGTTATGATCCATTTGTCACCGAGTACGACCACATTGTTTCCGAAACCGGAATCCTGCTTAAAGACTCCTTAGATGACGTATTAACCATGTCCGATTTCATCTCCTTACATGTTCCGTTAACACCTCAGACGCACTATTTAATCTCCGAATTCGAATTGAGAAAGATGAAACCAACAGCGTATATCATCAATACCTCTAGAGGAGGCATCATTAATGAACCGGCACTGGCGACTGCATTACATAGCCAAACAATTGCCGGGGCCTTTTTAGATGTCCTTGAAGTAGAACCAATCTCACCATCTAATCAACTTTTATCCTGCGAAACTGCGACAATCACACCACATATTGCAGGACTCACCGATGAATCTCAGATCAGAACCTCATTATTAGTTGCAAAGGAAGTAATAAAAGTAGTCAATGGGGAACGCTCCTTATGCACTGTCTAAACAAAATATTTAGAAAATTAAAATATTATTGTTGACTATCCAGTTATTAGGTGTTTAAATAAGGTTATAGGAATTGGTTGGGTCACTCAACCACAACCACAACTACAGCTACAAGCACAACCAAAAAGGAGGCTTTCAAATGAGTATCAACAGTCAAGCAAATACTCTCACGGAACAACAGCCAGAGACGGCTGGAAATGTAAGCACTCACAAATTTTTAATCCATCATCGTGGCGATCATGTTGGAGTGGCTACTACTCCAATTCAAAAAGGAGAAAAGGTAATCGGGATTTATATGGATGATAATTCCGATGTAGTGGTACTGGCTAAAGGGGACATTCCATTAGGCCACAAAATCTCCTTAGTTAATTTAGAAGCAGGAGAACCAGTTTTAAAGTATGGAGTGCAAGTTGGGTTAACAACAGAAAAGTGGGAAATTGGCGATTACGTTCATACCCACAATATTAAAACGGCGAGGTGGTAGAAGATGGGTCAACAGCTTTTTGGATATCGCAGAGAAAATGGTAAGGTTGGCATTCGGAATCACGTGATTATTTTACCGGTAGATGATATTTCTAACGCAGCTTGTGAAGCTGTTGCAAGACAAGTTCAAGGTACGTTAGCCCTTCCGCATGCGTACGGCCGACTACAGTATGGTCCAGACTTGGATTTGCATTTCAGAACGATGATCGGAACGGGTTCCAACCCGAACGTTGCAGCCGTTATCGTCATCGGAATTGAACAAAACTGGGCGAAGAAAATCGCTGATGGTATTGCCGAAACTGGTAAACCAGTATCCTATTTTTCTATCGAAGGAAATGGTGATTTTGAAACCATCCGCGCAGCTTCCTGGAAGGCGAAGGAATATGTCCAATGGGCGACTGAACTTCAAAGAGAACCAATTGAATTAAAAGATTTAACGATCAGCATTAAATGTGGTGAATCCGATACAACAACTGGCATGGGCTCTTGTCCAACTGTTTCTCAGGCAGTGGATCGTTTGGTTGATGCTGGTGCGACAGTGTTCTTTGGGGAAACCTCTGAACTAACCGGCGGTGAGCATTTAATCCGCGAGCGGATGGCTACACTGGAACTGCAAGAAAGATTCATGGCCATCTATGATGATTATGTAGGTGAAATTGGATCTAAAGGTGTAGATTTACTAGGCTCACAGCCAACTCAAGGTAATATCGCCGGCGGCTTATCAACTATTGAAGAGAAAGCCTTGGGGAATATCGCAAAAACAGGTACGAAGGAAGTTGTAGGTGTACTAGACCCTGCGGACAAACCAGAAAATGGACCTGGTCTTTACTTCATGGATACTTCTTCTGCAGCAGCAGAATGTATCACTTTGATGGCTGCAGGCGGAGCTGTTCTTCACCTATTCCCAACTGGCCAAGGTAATATTATTGGTAACCCAATTGAACCGGTTGTGAAGATTACCGCTAACCCTATCACAGCTGCTACAATGAGTGAACACGTTGACGTGGACGTGCAAGGCTTGCTTTCCCGTAACATCTCTTTGGAACAAGCAGGGGATCAATTAATGGAAATGATTTGCCGTACAGTCAATGGCCGTCTTACTTGTGCAGAGGCATTAGGCCATCGTGAATTTGTCATGACAAAACTATATCGCAGTGCTTAAAACTCTTCTCCCTACACATAGTTATGCGTAGGGAGTTCCTTTTTTACGTTAAAAGAAAGTATAAAATTTGACTTCGAGAATTGTCCAGCTCCAGCGCCTAGCCCCTCGGGTCAAATAACCTTCAACAATAAAGTCAAAGAGCGACTTTTCTTGCAGAAGAACATTGGCCTGTCGGGGCTGATCAAGGCGCTTCCGCTTTTCTTATAAGAAATTAAGTTGAGGAGTTTACGAATGGGAACCTACAGTGAAGTTAATCTTAAGCGTTTTTGTGAAGACCTGCTAGTAAGCGTGGGAATGAATCAAGAGAATGCCTCTGTGGCGGCAGACTCATTAGTGAAAGCGAACCTGGAAGGTGTGGACAGTCACGGCATCAGCCGGCTTCCCATCTACGTCAAACGGTTCAAGGATCAACGGATTAATGTGAATCCCGAAATTAAACTAACGGAACAGACCCCATCGGTTTTACTGGTAGATGGAGATAATGGCCTTGGCCATGTGGTTAGTTACCAGGCGATCCAAAAAGGAAGAGAAATGGCGAAACAAAGCGGAATCACTGCCATTGCGATAAAAAATAGCAATCATTTTGGTACCGCTTCTTATTTTTGTCAGCTGGCCTGTGAGCAAAACCTTGCCTGTATCGGCTTCACCAACTCGCCGCCAGGCATCGCACCGTGGGGAGGGAAGAATGCCTTTTTTGGAACCAATCCCATTGCCTTTGGGTTTCCAACAGGGAATGACCAGCCCGTGATTATCGACCTATCGACGAGCATTGTCGCCAGGGGAAAAATTATACTAGCTGCCAAGCAGGGAAATTCCATTCCTGATGGTTGGGCGATGGATGAAGACGGTCTCCCTACCAATGATGCGGAAGCGGCATTAAGGGGTTCCGTCTTGCCATTAGGCGGAGCGAAGGGATCCGCTTTAGCTTTAGCGGTAGAGATCTTAACAGGGATTCTGACCGGGGCTGCTTTTGGCCCTTATGTGAAAAATATATATAATGAAGCGGAAACGAAACACGCCAATGTCGGGCATTTCTTCTTCTTGTTGGATATCGAAAAGTTTATGCACTTATCTACCTTTTTTGAGTCACTCGAACATCTGTTAACAGAGATGAAGGAAGTTCCGAAAGCGCCTGGAACGAATGAAATCAGATACCCAGGGGAAAGAAGAAAGAGGGACAGAGAGTTGCGCCAGTTAGCAGGGATTGACTTACCGGCCAGTGTGGAAGAGGAGCTTATTAAGCTTGCGGAACAGTATTATGTCCCGTTTCCAGAGCCTCTATCATTGGAAAAAATATAGAATAAAAAGGATAGATGAACCGGTAGAATCCGATTAACATCTATCCTTTTTTTACAAAAAGTGACTTCGTTTACTACAACAACCACGATTTCTGTTAGTGTACTAACGCTTCCCATTATAATGTTTAAAAGAACCCCATTAACTTCTTTACAGCTGCTCAATCACCGAGTAGTTGCTCTTCTTGTTCATCCCACATCGCAAACAAAGATTGTATCTCGGATCCTGTGTAAGCGCCAACCACCCTCACATTCCTATGGACCAACTGCACTCCAACCATAACCGAGACAAATTCATCTTCTGCTCGCAGGTGGGCAACGGTTTCCTTGTCTCCGGTGATAAGGACGAAGCCATTGAGATCACTACCATGAGGCTCAAGAACAACTACCTCGAAGCGATCGATTTTTCCGTCATGTTGCAATCGAATACAGTATTCCATTGCATTATTGAGCGTGGCCTTTGCCGCCTTTTCACGCCCCGGTATGATTTCACCCCAACCAACGAGTAACGAACCTTTTGCCATATCATTCTCTCCTCCTTTTAATTTATATGTTAAAATTAACCTATTTCAAAATTAACATATTAGTTTTTATAAATCAACTAAAATATATGTTAAATTTAACCTATAATTTTTCGGTTTACTTGATAAAAACTACATGCGAATATATATTAAAATGAACCTATAAAAACAACTATGATAAAGGAGTGGTTAGATGAGTTCCTTTCGTTATGCCATGCTTACATTATTGGCGCGGGAGCCGCTTAGCGGATACGATATTAAGCAACAGATGAATAGTCGAATGGGGCCGTTCTGGAAAGCAGGAAGTAATCAAATATATCCTGAATTGGCAAAAATGGATGAAGAAGGACTAGTAGTACTCCATGAAGTAGAGCAAAATGATTACCGTCCTGCTCGAAAAGTATATAGAATTACAGAAAGTGGGCAGCAAGAACTAATTCGTTGGACAACCGAGCCTACTGAACCAGAAATAATTCGGGATGAATTCCTTTTGAAGGCTTATAATTCTTGGCTTGTTGAATCTGAACAAATGATACCCCGTTTGGAAGAGAAAAAGAAGGAACATGAGGAGAAGTTGACAATATATCTTGACAAGGTAAATGAACTTAACGAAATGCTAAATCCATCAAATCCTAGGGATCCTATTCTGTCCAGTATATCCGTCGTGGAATTCGGAATTGAATATGAAAAACTCTATATAAATTGGTGTAATCATTTAATTGAAAGACTAAAAAATAATATCAAAGAATCATCTTAAGAGTAGCTTTAGTTAAAGAGTAATAAAGACCGCTACAGCTAACTTCATCTTAAACTCAAGCTACCGTTCTATTTTATGGTCAGCCAGATTTTTCTGGTTGACCATTTTTTTGTTTTATTTTCAAGAAACCAGATACATAGAAAATATTTCCGCTTATGTAACTTCTTATGGTTTATAACGTTTTGATTAGTATAGACGTCTTGTAGGAAAAAGGAGCTTAAAAAGTGGATTGGGAGAAAATATGGATTGATCATTGGAAAGAAGTATATGTATTTGTATTTTTGCGGGTTCGTCATAAGCAGGAAGCAGAAGATATCACGCAGGAAACTTTTATCAAAGCTATCCGGGCACAGGATAGGTATATAGAAGAGAGTGTAAATATTTCAGCCCTTTTAAAAACCATTGCTAGAAACTTGATAATTGACAAATGGAGAAAAAGGCAAAAAACGCAAGAACCCTTAAGTCTTGAGCCCGAACTGTTTTTAACCGATATGGGAAGTGATTTAGAAAAAATCATCGAACAAAAGGAACAAGTAGATCATGCCCTTTACTTATTAAATGAGGATCAGAGAAATGTAATTGTATTACGGCTTTTGCAGGGGAGATCGATAAAAGAAACAGCGGAACTGCTGGGGAAGACGGAAGCCTTCGTGAAAGTCATACAATTTCGCGCGATAAAAAAGGTGCAGGATCTTATGAAAAAGGAATTTTTGGAGGAGGCTTTGCGATGAGTTTATCAAAAGAGCAAGATAGACTTTCAGAATATATTGATAGATTGAATCAAACCGGAAGAATAAACATAGACCCATCAGAAGATGAAGAGTGGATTGAATTGCTCGATACCGTTAATCTGATGAAAATTTCCAACATGATAGACATGCCGACACCTGATTTTGAAGAAAAAGGAATCCAGATCATTAAAAAGGAGGTTGAAAAAACAAAGCAAAAAGTGGTTGAGATAAAGACCCTCAAAAAACGAATATGGAAAAAACATTTTTTGCCAGTAGTTGCTGCATCTTTAGTTGCTTTATCCGTTTGTCTTCCGACCCTTTTTCCTAATCAAAAAGCAAAGGCAGAACAGATTCGTGTGGTAAAAGAGCAACAGTTAGTTTCATTGGGCGTTTCAAAGGCCAATTTCCCTACTATGCTGTCGGACGGAAAATCGATTGGCTTTGAAAAAGATGAAAAAATTTTTATTTGGAACCAAAGCAATCAATCGTTTACACAATTTCCTTTGAATACTTTTCAATATATGAGAAATCCAGTATGGTCACCGGACGAGAAGACCATAGCATTTTCCGGTTATCAAACCAAAAATGCCGGGATTTGGCTAATGGAACAGGATGGATCGCACGTACGTCAACTAGCAGCACCGGATTCCCCTGATGATTTTTATGACCATCCAACCTGGTCACCGGATGGGAACAAACTAGCCTTTGCTAAACAAAGCTATCAATTGAATGATTCAGATGGTGTTACTCAAACAAGCGAGGAAATTTGGCTAATGGATATCGGGGCTGGCAAGTTAAGAAAAATCACTGATGGTTCTGAACCTAGCTGGTCACCAGATGGCAAGAATATCGCTTACACTAAGACCCGAATAAAAGGAGAATCGGTTCAAAAAGAAGTGTGGATAATCAAGACGGATGGTTCCGATCCGAAAAAATTAACCGATGGAATGGAGCCAAAGTGGTCACCCAATGGTCAATTTCTCACTTTTGCTAGGAATACAACCACTAATGAAAAAGTGGGTACGGAAAAAACTCAAATTGTTGTTACGTATCGTGAGATCTTTGCTTTACATGTGGAAAGCAAAAGAGAATCACAATTAACAAAGTCAAAATTAAATGAACGAGAGTTAAAAAGTCTCATTTCCTCTTCCAAATCAGATCCAAACAATTTGCCAGTCAATTTTGTCATGAGCGGCCAATATAGCGACTGGCAGCCAAGCTGGTCAAAAGACGGGAAGAGCATCGTATTTGTTAGAGATACCAATGAAGAAAAAGGCAATCACTTTACCTTAATGAAAATAGATTTAAAATATGAATAATCCCAAAAAGGCAGGAAAAACAATGAAGATTGGAATTATGATTAGTTCGCTGTTACTCATAATGACAGTAATCTCAGGTTGTGGCGACGGATCCTCGTCTAATAAGAAAGTTAGTCTAGAAAAAAATACTGTCAACGAAAACGAGCAGATCATGAATCACACAAATGAAAGAAAAGAAACACAGGAGGTTCTTCTGGATCATTTAAAAATAAAGGTAAACAACCAATGGGGTGTCAATAAAGGGATAGACTCTGCAGCTTTTTCAATCAAAGGTAAATCGGTAGGTATCATTGAGGGGCTGGCCTATGCTGACTCATTAGAGGCAGTATTACCCAATCAATCCATTGTAACTAACAAACAGAAACTAACACAGCTACCATTTGATGCGTATCAAGTAACTACCAGCAGTGACGCGGTGAAGTCGAAGACAAAATCGGAGACCCATATATACATGTTCATTGAACCAAAAAAGGCAGTGTACGATTTGCACTTTGATGCTAATTTGGTTGATGAGACAACTATTTTACAAATTGTTCAATCTGCTGAGATTGTCCATACTGAGTGACATTCATACAAAAACTCAAGACATGAACAAAAGCTACCATTCGTTGGTGGCTTTTTCTTTTTTTGAAGAGGGAGCAAAATAATATCGCTCAAGTAGAAAAATGATGTTTTTTAGAAAATATTGTAACTATTTGTAAGGACTGCTCGTTTTTTCTAATGGGATGAATCGATCCCTTCGATGGAATGAGATTTTATTAAGGAGGAGTTTATTTTGCCTATTCCTATAAAAGAAAGCAAGCGGTACATTGCTGGGATTGATGGATTAAGGGCTTTAGCAGTCCTTACCGTCATAGCCTATCATCTAAATGTAAGTTGGGCTCCAGGTGGGTTATTAGGAGTGGTGATTTTCTTTGTATTATCAGGTTATTTAATTACGGATCTTATCGTTATGGAGTGGGAGGAAAATGGTTCTATTAATCTAAAAAAATTCTGGCATAGAAGAATACGAAGGTTATTTCCTGCACTAATGGTGATGGTGATTGTAGTCATGGCGTGGATTACTCTATTCAATTGTGCCATCATCCCAAATATAAGAGGTGATCTACTAGCTTCTCTTTTTTATATAAGCAATTGGTGGTTTATTTTTCATAAAATCTCTTATTTTGATAGTTTCGGAACGCCATCTCCCTTTACACATTTATGGTCTTTAGCAGTGGAAGAACAATTTTATATCCTTTGGCCATTGCTATTAATTTTGGGCTTAAAGGTTTTTAGACGAAGAACATCGATACTGTGGGTCACACTGATCATCGCGATTATCTCTATATTTCTTATGGGATTCAATTATAAAGTTGGGACAGACCCAAGTAGAATTTATTATGGAACAGATACAAGGCTTTTTTCGCTTCTATTTGGTGCATTTCTTGCATTGATTTGGCCTAGTCGAAAGCTCTCCAAACGTGCGCCGAGATTTGCCATCATTACTTTAGATGTAGCAGGAAGTTTAAGTTTTGTCATATTAATAGTAATGATTTGGAAAACCAACCAGTTTGAAGCGTTTCTATATAGAGGCGGAATGGTCCTAACTTCATTAGCGGCATTCATCTTGATTGCTACATTGGCGCACCCAGGAAGTCATCTTAGTAAACTACTTGGATTTAAGCCGCTTCGATGGATTGGTGTTCGTTCCTATTCTATGTATCTTTGGCACTATCCCGTTATTGTCTTAAGCAGTCCTGTAGCTAATAATGAAGAATTAAATGTTCTTCGTATGACATTACAGGTTATCGGAATTTTTTTACTATCTGCACTGTCATGGCGTTATATAGAAAATCCGATAAGACGTGGAGCTATTGGTAAATTTCTAAACAATCGTGAACTGACAAAACCATTGTTTAAACAGGTTTCTCTTCTTCAAAAGCTTGTATTGGTTGTAGCCTTTTTAACCATAGGAATTTCCTTTTGGGGAATGTCGTCGTTTGCTTCCGAAAGCAAGAATCACAGAACAAATGATATTCAGTCAGTAACAACCGAACGAAAAAAAGGGCAGGATAATGACAACGAGCAAAAGGACAATAGTTCTCATAGTAAGGAAGCGAATAATGGTCAAATGGAGGAAAAAAAGTCGGGTCCTGAGTCAGGAGTAGATGAAACAAGCATGACCGCAATTGGTGATTCTGTTATGCTCATGGTGGCTCCGTATTTAAAAAAGGAATTTCCAAATATCGTGATAGATGCAAAAGTTGGTCGTCAAATGAAAGATGCTTCCTCTGTCGTACAACGTTTAGAAACAGCAGGGAAATTAGGAGATATAGTGATTATAGAATTAGGAACCAATGGACCATTTGATAAAAATCAGCTTGTTTCTTTAATAGACTCTCTGGGTAATAGAAAGAAAATTATTTTAGTGAACTCACGGGTACCCCGTCCATGGGAAAGTAAGGTGAATTCTATCATAAGCGAAGTTTCTGTATCGTCTTATAGAATTGCTTTGGTTAATTGGCATGATGTGAGTATGGGGGAAAATTCATACTTCTACCAAGATGGCGTACATCCAAATATAAAAGGCTCTCAGATTTATGCCTCACTTATAGCAAAAGCAGCAATAAAAAAATGACGTATGCTAATTCATACGTCATTTCTAGTGTCATCTATTCAGAATGCACCCGAAAACGGAACCCTTTACGCATTCTTCTTTATGCCTCAGTTACCACATTTTCCGTAATCGAACGTTCCACGCTTTCTAGGTGTTCCTTCATACATTGCTGCGCTAATTCTGAATTTTTTTGTTTGAGTGCTTGTAAAATTTTTGTATGTTCTTGAACGGATTGCAAAGCTCGGCCGGGAATTTGAACGGTTTTATTTCGTGATTCAGACAATAAATCAATTAAATAATTCATAATCCCGGTTAAGACCATATTATTTGAGTTGTTGGCTATGGTGATATGAAATTTATGGTCCAATTCAGCCAACCTGTTATAATCAATTTTTCCTTTGACGATTTCAATTGATTCATTCACAATTTGCTCTAACTCGGTAAATTGGTCGTTAGTCGAGTTTTCAATTGCCCACTTGACTGTCCATTCTTCGAGTATTTTGCGGACAGAGAAAAAGTCCTTGATCTGTTCAGTTGAGACAAAAAGAGCTTCCGTCACCTTTTGAATTTGATGTTCGGGTGAGGCAACAAATACGCCCGTTCCATGCTTCACTTGTAGGTATCCATAGGCTTCGAGAATTTTATAGGCTTCCCTTACCGTATTTCTGCTTACGGAAAGTTCGATCCCCATCTCTCTTTCTCCTGGTATTCGTTCCCCCACTTGGTATTCGCCCGCTTGAATTTTTCTCTTAATACTGTCTGCTACTTGTTCAGAAATTCCTTTTCTATTAAATTCCACTTTATCACTGCTCCCTCCGTTAAATCGAAGCGCATCGTATGTGTTTAAAAATCTAGTACATTTATACTAATTGCTGTTAATTTTATTTAAGCACTGAGTAAATCACTTGTAAATGGTCTCCATCAATTTTTGGGTTTTATTGGTTAGGTGACCCAACCAGTACCGGTGTACTTTCATTAAACCATTTTTACTATTACTAAGCAATAAATATTTTTAATAGTAAAATTAATATTTGATTTTTTAGAAAATTGAAATATAATTAATTTAGTGGTTGGGTGACTGAACCATATTAGAGGGGAGGAGTACATACTATTACTAGCTAACCAGGTGGATTTTTTAAAAATTTGAAAGGGCTTACAAATTGGTAGGGAGGTTAGGAAATGAAAAAAGCTTCTGTCTTCGTTCTCATAGTGTTAACCTGTTTATTCATGATTACCGGCTGTTCCAGTACTAGTACGGCAACAAGTAAAGGCACAGATGCAGAGTATGTTTTAAGGCTCGGACATTTGCAGACAGAAACTCATCCTTATCATAAGGGAGCTTTAAAGTTTAAAGAGCTTGTTGAAAAAGAATCAAAAGGAAGAATTAGAATTGATATTTTTCCAAGCAGCCAGTTAGGAAATGGGAGGGACCAGATTGAGGGAGCCCAAATCGGATCAATTCACTTTCACATTGGTTCTGTTGCACCGGTGACGAATTTTGCCCCGAAGTTTAATGTACTCAATCTTCCTTATTTATTTGAAAGCCGTGAGCATGCATTTCGGGTTCTTGATGGGGAAATTGGAAAGGAACTCGGAGCCGATTTGGAAAATCGGGGGCTAATGAATCTAGGGTTTATGGAAAACGGCTGGAGACATATGACCAATAATGTAAAGCCTATTAAAACGGCTAAAGATGCAGCAAGTATGAAAATCAGGGTTCAGGAATCGCCACCCTATATTTCGTTTGTGAAGGCACTGAAATCGACTCCTGTTCCGGTACCATTTGGGGAACTTTACACCGCGCTCGAGCAACACGTTGTAGATGGCCAGGAAAACCCGCTTGCGCAGATCTACTTGAACAAATTTAATGAAGTTCAAAAGTATCTGACGTTAACCGCTCATAATTATGATGCTGCTGTTTTTATTATGAGTAAAACCACCTATGACACCCTGCCAAAGGATTTGCAAAAGGTGATCACAAAAGCGTCCAAAGAGGCAATTCAATATGAGAGAAAGGTAGCCTTAGAGGATGAGAAACAACTGCTTGAGGACCTGAGAAAAACAGATATTCAAATCGAGGAAAACCCTGACTTAGACTCCTTTAGGGAAGCGGTTAAACCAGTATACAAAGAGTTTGAAGGCTCTATTGGAAAAGATCTTCTGGAAAAAATAGAAAGCTTAAAATAATTATGTGGAGGTGCATTCAATGAAAGGGTTTATGACGGAACTGAGTCTAAAGGTGAATAAAGCGAGCAAATTTCTCTTAATCGCCTTTTTCGTTATTGCTTTCGTGGCTACGGTGTATCAAGTATTTTCCCGGTTCGTTTTACAGAGTTCCATCGTGCAAAAGACGCTTCCAATGGTTGATTTTTCCGTATTTAATTTAAGCTGGGCGGAAGAGCTCATTCGTTATATGTTTGTCTGGATTGTTTTTTTGGGAATCGGAATTGTCTATAAGAGCAAGGAACATGCACAGGTGGAAATTTTACTTCATTATTTGCCTGAAAAATTGAAAGGTAAGCTGCAAGTCCTCATTGAAGTCATCAACTCCGCTGTCTTTCTATTTTTAATCGTATATGGCTTTAGCATCTTAAAATTTACTAGTCAACAAATATCCCCTTCAATGGGACTGAATATGACGCTGATTTATGGCTCTGTCCTCGTCTGTTCGCTCATCTGTCTTCTTCATTCTTTTGTTAACATACTTGATTTGGTAGTTGGAAAAGAGGAAAAGGCTCGGATTGTTCAGGTAGAGGTGGCAAATGAGAATCCCCATATAGGATAGAGAAGGAGGAAGTTGAATGACAGTAGCAGTTATTGTTCTGGTAGTCCTGTTTGTACTGATGTTTCTGGGTGTTCCTATTGCCATTTCGTTAATATTGGCATCTATTTCCGGCTTTTTGTCTAGCATCTACTATGTTCCATTAGAAGTCGTTCCTCAAAGATTATTAACCTCTGTAGATTCGTTTCCGCTTCTGGCCATTCCGTTTTTTATGCTGACAGGTGAATTTATGATGTCTGGCAGTATGGGACAACGGATTGCGGGATTTGCTTTTGCATCGGTTGGCTGGTTGCGTGCCGGTTTAGCACAGGTTTCGACGTTAACAAGTATGTTCTTCGCAGGAATTTCGGGATCAGGTGCAGCAGATACGGCGGCTGTCGGTAAAATGATGATCCCGATGATGGAGAAAAAAGGCTACGATAAAGGATTTGCCGCTGCGACGGTAGCGAGTGCAGGAACCATCGCAGTCGTTATTCCGCCATCGATTCCAATGATTGTATACGGAGTAACGGCAGGCGTTTCGATTGGGGATTTGTTCACAGCTGGGATTGTCCCTGGAATCTTAATTGGTTTGTCGATTATGATGCTAAACTATTGGCTGACAAAAAAGAATAACTATTCTCAAGAGAACATGAAGTTTGAATTCTCTTCTTTCAAAAAGACCTTTTTTGAAGGAATATTGGCTTTGATTCTTCCGCTAATTATCATCTTTGGAATACGGGGAGGTATCTTTACGCCAACGGAGGCTGGTGCGATCGCTGCCGCCTATGCTTTTATTATCAATAAATTTGTCTATAAGGATATGGATTGGAAGGATGTGCCGGAGGCTTTTATTAAAGCAGGAAAAATGACGGGGATGGTTGTCTTTATCATTGCGGCTGCTAATCTATTTGGCTGGCTATTAACCGCTGAACAAATCCCGCAGCTGCTTGTTAACCTAGTAGCGGGCTTCGCTGATAATCGTTATCTCGTCCTGCTAATGTTCACGGTCATCTTCTTTATCGCAGGCTGCTTCTTGAACGCATCTGCTGCTATCACTATTTTAACACCATTATTGCTGCCAATTGCTCTAGCAGCAGGAATTGATCCGGTCTTCTTTGGACTCATTATGGTCGTCAACTTGTCCATCGGGCTTATCACACCGCCAGTAGGATTAGACCTCTTTGTCGTAAAAGGGATCGCCGACATTTCCTATGATAAGCTGGTCCGATCGATTGTACCATTCATTGTCGTCATGGTCGTTGACCTACTAATCATCACCTACTTCCCGGCACTATCCATGTTTTGGGTGAACATGTAGGGAAGTGCAAAATTTGGGGACAGTCCCCCGCCGCTTTACAGCTTTACAGCGGCGGGGGACTGTCCCCTTTTTGTGTAGTAGCCTATTAAGCTACTGTATTTCTCCCATTATCTTTCGCCTGATATAAGGCTTTATCGGCTAATTCTAGTAATTCCAGGGGATGCTTATCTTGTTTGGGTATAAGGGAAGCCACGCCAAAGCTCATTGTTATCGATCTATTGAGCTTAGACCATTCATGAGGGATGTTCAATTGCTCAATTTCTTGTCGAATTCTTTCTGCTATGAAACGAGCTTCATGTGCATCCTTTTTTGGCAGGATAATAGCAAATTCCTCGCCGCCATACCTTGCACATATCGCCTCATATGAATTCATTACATCCTTGACCCGGTTGGATATATCAATTAAACACTGATCCCCCAATAAATGACCATAATGGTCGTTGTAGCATTTAAAATAATCGACATCGAACAAAATAACTGAAAGAGAGTTTTGGCTTTTATAGAGAGACTGCCAATAATAATCTAGCATCTTATCAAAATACCTTCGATTAAATAAGGAGGTTAATCCATCCACATTTGATAGGTATTCCAGCTTCTTCTCCAGCTCCTTGCTTTTTGTAATGTCATTTCGAATGACAATATATTGAAAGGGTTTATTATTTTTGTCTAGGAACGGAACAATCGTTGTAGAAGTCCAATAGTATGTACCACTTTTTGTTTTATTTCGAATTTCGCCGCTCCACACCTTTCCTTGAGTAACAGTAGTCCATAGGTCTCTAAAAAAAATTTTGGAATGATAGCTACTATTTAATACTCGCATGTTTTTTCCTTTTAGTTCTTCAAAGGAGTATTCGGAAAGGCGGCAGAATTTCTCATTCGCATATAAGATATTGGCTGATTTATCCACGATTTGAACAAGGTTGGATTCGTCTAAGGCGAATTTTAAATCCTGAAGGTCTTTAAGGGTGTTGAGATAATTTCTTTCTAGTTCCTTCCTATGCACGTTAGTAAGGACCATTGGATTGAACATTTTTATTTTTGAGTTTGAGGTCCTAAGATTGATCCATTTGTTTTTAATAAAAAGTGTTATGGCTAACAATAACGCTGTAAGTAGAAAAATATCCATTCCTTTATGGTAAATGCTCATTCGCGTACCCCCTTCACATGCTCTTGAATGACTTATTTGGTAAGAAAGTCCTAAGTACTATTTTAAAAGTAAAGATATAGTAAATGTAATGTCCGTTTTATGAACAATCTGGTGCCAGTCCCCCGCTGCTTTAAAGCAGCGGGGGACTGACCCCAAAAATTGTAATTTCACTGTGAAAATAGTAAATAGGAATATATAATTATACTATATTGGGGATTTATGTAGAAAGTTGGGGGAGTATGGGGTTTAGAAAGATTATAAGTTTGGTTTTAGTGGTATTTTTGTCGATCCAGCAGCTGGTTTATGCTGCTGGAACTACTACCGAGGTGACGTCGTCACAAAATATGATTGATAATTATTTAATCATTTCATCTTCGGAAACATGGGGGCAGTCTAAAACGGTTTCACAGAATGTAATCGTTGCGCCTAATGCTACGCTAACCATTGGGTATGGAGTAGATATTCAATTTCAGGGAAACCTGATTATTTATGGTAAGGTCCAGAACAATGGAAGAATTTATATGAATAAACATGATGTCATTGCCAATTATGTTAATATGGGCGGCATCAAAATGTGGGGGGATACGAATTTTCCTAACAATGGAATATTTGATCCTTATGGAAGTACAACTGATGTAGGGTGTTTATGTACACCATATAAGGATAGTTATCCCTATCCGGTCCCACCAGTAGAGATTACGTCACCTATGAATCTCTTAACTGTTTCTAAATCTTCTCTTCAAGTTGAGGGTAGAACAGTTCCAGGATTTAAAGTCGAAATAAATGGTCAACAAACAACGGCTAATCAGGATGGGACTTTTTCGTTAGAGGTAGACCTTGTACTTGGAGAGAATTCGTTGCCAGTGGTTATCACGGATACTTTTACTAGGGTACATCATGTGGAAGATTTACTAGTTACCTATGTAAATGATGAGGAAGCTCCTGTAGCACCTACCGTCGATCCATTCAATGATACTCTATCGGTAATGACAGGAAGCGGAGAGAGTGGGGCCACCATTACAGTAAAGAATGCAGTTGGAACGGTGGGAGAAACAAAGGTTGGCATTGATGGTAGATTTTCAGTTGAAATTGGTAAGCAGGCTATTGGTGAGATCCTTTCTGTTACTGCCACTGACGAAGCAGGAAATGTGAGTGAACCTACGCAAGTGATCGTTCAGGATAAAACAGGTCCAACGATACAGTCCTTTTCACCAGCTGATCAGGCAGTGAAAGCGCCTATAGATACCTCGATTCGTATGAACTTTAATGAAGACATACAAGCTGGAGCTAATTTTAATAAAATAGAAGTCTTAAAGTCTACTGGGGAAAGTGTAGAGGTTGAGAAAGTGATTTCTGGAAAAAATTTAGAAATCAAGCCTTTAGCAAAGCTAAACTATAGCACCACTTATACCGTCAAGATACCTGCCGGCGGTATCAAAGATTCTGCGGGTAATGAGAACAAAGAGGCCTTTGAGTTTTCGTTCCAAACGGAAGAGTTTTCAACCAAATTTAGCGGTGGAATCTATGAAGATACTACATGGACAAAAGATAAAAGCCCTTATCTGGTTACGGGCGATGTCGTTGTTTTTCCAGATACTACTTTGACGATTGAACCTGGAGTAACAGTGAAATTTATGTCAGATACGGGAATGGCGATTCGCGGGAAGCTCAAGTCTGAAGGAACTGAAAGTGAAAAAATCACGTTTACCTCAGAAAATCAAAGTATATATTGGGATGGAATCCAGGTTGATTCACAGCTTGGCGGGACAGCATCGTTTACCCAAACAAACATATCCCATGCGCACAACGGTGTTTCTGTTATACCTGATTATACGAATCAAGCAATATCAGTGACAGTTGACTCTTCTACTTTTGAAGGAAATCAAACGGGTATTACAAGTAGCTATCCAGTGATCTCCATAAACCATTCAACGTTTAAGAATAACACAACTGGAGTGAATGGAAGCTTTCATAAGATTGTTGATTCCTCGTTTGTCGATAATGAATACGGTGCCTCTATAAACTTAGATGGATACGTTTATCATAGTGATTTTACAAATAATCACTACGGGATTACGGGTATGGCCAATGTCTATAAAAGTACATTTACTGGCAATGGTACCGCTCTAAGTTTATCAAATGGTAACTTGAGATTTAATAGAATAGAAGATAATCAAATTGGATTGGAAATGACGGGTTCATTCACTGTATCGAGCAATGAATTCATTCATAATCAGACGGGTATTGATCTTTTCGGTACATCTTCTGAGACCATTAAATCCAATACGTTGAACAATCAAATGTGGAATGTAAAAAATCATACGAAGTTTACCAAAGATCTTAGTCAAAATTATTGGGGAACAACAGACGAAGCGGTTATCAAAGAAAAGATTTACGATGGCTATGACAATGTAAACAACGGGTTGGTAACATACAAGCCGTTTTTAACAGAGACCGTAACCCTTGTGGACCAGAAAGCTCCTGTATGGACTGATGGGACTACATATGCAAATTCTAGCTTTATCGAGGAAAATGGGTCCAAAAAGATCAGAACCTATTGGGGTGGTACAGCAACTGATGATATGGCAGTGAAGAATTACAATGTATATGTGGATGGCACGCTAGTGGGAACGGCACCAGGAACCTGGAGTTCAGGACTATATGATTTTGAGTTTGCAAAGTATCCGCCAGGTGATTATTCATTCAAGGTTGAAGCAGTTGATTTCGAAGGAAACATCTCGTCTAATGGTCCTTCAGCCACTATCACCATTCCTGATATAGAAGACCCTGTTTGGCCTGCAGGAAGTGAAATTCATGTTGTAAAAAAAGATGCAACGAGTGTAACACTTGAGTGGACACCGGCTATTGATAATGTCAAGGTACAGGAATATATCCTTACAGTAAATAAGAATTCGAACCATATTATACCTGGAGATCAAACATCATATACCATAACGAACTTAAAGCCTTGGGAGACTTATTTTATCCAAGTTCATGCTAGTGATGAACTTTGGAACATGGCATATGGTGGCGGATCCGTTGATGATCCGAGTGTGAGTGTGAAGCTTGATGACCATAATCCGCCTAAATGGCCTGATGATGCAGTCGTTACGGCATCTAATCAGACAGAGACAAGTGTTCATCTAGATTGGCCTGATGCTTCTGATGAAGAAGTGGTTGATCATTATGAAATCTATATGAATGGTGAATATGTGACGAGTTCAGTAGAAAGTTCCTATGATGTTTCAGGTCTATCGTCAAATACGGAATATACTTTTTCCGTTAAAGCAAAAGATCGCACAGGCGGTAATGTATCTCAACCATTAAGTCTAACGTGGAAAACGCCTGATTATTCTGCGCCATATTGGGATACTGGAAGTACTCTAATTCTTTCGGATATCTCTGATACAAGTGTGAAGTTATCTTGGCCAGCAGCGAAGGACCGTGGTGGGATTACTCACTACCGGATTAAGCAGAATGGACAAGTGATTCAAACGATGGGTGCTGACGTCACCAGTTATCTTGTTACCGGATTATCAATTAATACAGATTATTATTTTACAGTAGAAGCACAAGACACCTCTGGAAATTGGAGTGAAGGAGGGTTACAGCAATCACTGCTAATTAAGGATACAAAGGCACCTATGTGGAGTGTTGTTGATGTATTAGCAGCAGATCAGATTACGGAAACGGACGTGCACTTATCTTGGCAGGCGGCTGAAGACAATGTGGGCGTCACCAATTATAGAATCAAACAGAATGGTACGATTATTGGATTTATTGATGCCATGACTACCAACTATTGGGTTAGTGGGTTAACTGATAATACCGAATATGAATTTACGGTGGAAGCTGGGGATTTAGCTGGTAACTGGAGTAATACCGGTTTGGCAAAGGTCGTGAAAACAAAGGATCTGACTGCACCCGCAGCTCCTATTGTTTATGAAGTGACGGATCAATCCACTGAAGTAAAAGGAACAGCTGAACCAGGTTCTTTTATTCGGGTGCTGGCCAATGGTATGGAGATCGGAACTACGACAACAAATGTAGATGGGACCTTTACCGTTAGTATTCCAAAACAGCATAGTACAGTGACGATTGAAGTCAGTGCGACAGATGCGTCTGGAAACAGTAGTTATGTAGCGATGACCAGTGTCCAAGATGTGACTCCGCCTGCAAAACCAGTAGTGAAGGAAGTAACCGATCGTGACACATCCGTTACGGGGCAAACAGAACCTTGGGTAATGGTCCAAATAAATGCTGGAACTGTTAATTGGACGGCAACTGCTGATGGAAATGGTAAATTCCTAGTTTCCATTCCTGTGCAAAAAGCAGGGACTCAATTAGTGGTTACGGTGATGGATGTTGCTGGGAACGTATCGGAAAAAGCGACAGTTGTGGTTGTTGATGTGTCATCAGAAAAGCCGACGGTGGAGGAAGTGACGGATCAGGATACGGCTGTTCTTGGGGCGGCAGAAGCAGGGGCTTCTATTGTAGTGAAAGCAAATGGTGAATTGATTGGTGAAGGATCTGTTGGAGAGGACGGCAGGTTCTCTGTCGGGGTTCCAGTCCAAAAGGTAGGTACGAAATTAGAGGTTACTGCGATTGACCAAGCAGGGAATGTTAGTGATGTGACCACGGTTGTGGTTAAGGATGGCACACCACCTTCGAAGCCAAGGGTCAATGAAGTGGATGATAAACATGCGGCTGTAACGGGTGAAGCTGAGGTCGGAGCGCAAATTGTAGTAAAAGTGAACGGTACGATCATTGGTCGAGACGTGGTAGGAGAGGACGGCAAGTTCCGACTGGTGTTTGCTCTTTTAGAAGCGGGTACGAAGCTTATTATCACCTGCGTGGATGAGGCTGGGAATGTAAGTGAAGAAGCTGAAGTAGTGGTGAAGGATATAACAGCACCTTTGAACCCGTGGGTTGGCGAAGTGACGGATGTGGATACTACTGTTTTTGGTGAAGCAGAAGCTGGTGCCAAGGTTCAGGTTAAAGTGAATGGTACGGTGATTGGCGAAGGGAGCGTAGGAAGTGACGGTAAGTTCGCGGTTAAGCTTTCTGGGGCCCAAAAGGCGGATACACAATTAACGATAACTGCTATCGATGCGGCGGGAAATGAAAGTGGTCCGGCTACGATTGTTGTGAAGGACGTGACTGTGCCTGCAAAACCAGTTGTCAATGAAGTAACGGACAAAGAGCTGTCTGTATCAGGTCAAGCGGAAGCTGGGGCGAAGGTTGAAGTAAGAGTAAGTGATTCTGTGATTGGAACTACGCAAGCATCAGCTGGTGGGGAGTTCACTGTCGTGATCCCTGTACAAAAAGCGGGAACTGAGCTAATCATAACGGCAATTGATCGGGCTGGACACGAAAGTCCTGCTTCAAAGGTGACGGTTAAAGATGCAACACCACCTGGGAAGCCAAAGGTGAATGAAGTCACGGATAAAGATACGTCTGTAACAGGTCAAGCGGAAGCGGGATCTAAGGTGGAAATATTGGTAAATGGCAGTGTGGTTGGTACTGGACATGCAGACGACAGTAGAGAATTTATAGTGTCTATTCCCGTGCAAAAAGCAGGGACGGAGCTATTTATTAGGTCTACAGATCTTGCCGGAAATGTCGGTGAAGCGCTATCGGTAGTGGTGAGGGATGTAACTTCACCGGAAAAACCGATTGTAAGCGAAGTATCAAATAAAGATAGTGTGGTTTCAGGTGAGGCTGAGGCAGGGGCGAAGATTGAGGTGCTCTCTAATGGAGGTGTGCTCGGTACAGCAACGGCCGGGGCGGACGGCAAGTTTGTAGTTACGATTATGGTCCAAGCTGCGGGAACGGAGTTAGAGGTTACGGCCACCGACAGTCAAGGAAACAAAAGTCTGGCAACGAAAATGGTTGTGAAGGATAGGATTGCTCCAAAAGCTCCAGTGGTAAACCAAGTCACGGATGAAGAGTTCGTTATTAAAGGGACTGCTGAACCTGGTTCTTTGATTTCAGTCAAATACCATGGCTCCGTATTAGGTACGGGTACAGCTGGAAAGGATGGGGGATTTGCTGTTGAAATTCCTGTCCCTGGTTCACTAGGAACGGAATTTACTGTGTCTGCTAAGGATGAATCCGGCAACGAAAGCGAAGAGACGAAGTATATTGTTGTCTCTTCGAAGAAAGGTTGGGTTAAAAAGGGGATATACTGGTATTATTATGATTTAAAAACAGGTTTACCTGTAACAGGTTGGCTTTTGTATTCAAAGAAGTGGTATTACTTAGGGGAAAATGGCCTTATGAAGACCGGTTGGTTGCTGGACAAAAATAGATGGTACTATCTCGATGGAAGTGGTGTTATGAAAACCGGTTGGCTAAAAAGCGGGTCTAAGTGGTATTACCTAGATGGCAACAGTGGTGTCATGAGAACAGGCTGGTTGAAAAGTGGATACTCTTGGTACTATCTTGATAGAAATGGAGCCATGAAGACTGGCTGGTTGAAAGATGGTAGTGCTTGGTACTACCTCGACAGTGGTGGTGTCATGAAAACCGGATGGGTAACCATCGCTGGTAAAAGATATTACTTCAACACTAAAGGGGTTTGGGTCAAATAATAAGGTTGGGGTTGGGGACAGTCCCCCGCTGCTTTACAGCAACGGGGGACTGTCCCTTTTAATTAGGTAATTTTCGACACTCTTTTTGTGGTTTAACAGGAGAAATGCTTACTATATTCATGTTTAGACCTTTATTAATTAATCGTTTGATTAGGATCGGAAATGGGGGAAGGAGATCGAATAATGTCATTTCCCAAGAAATTTAACTTATTTTGGAGAGTTGTAGGGGTGGTTTGCTAGATTAAACGACAAAGTTTTTAGCTATGTTCCGGGAGGAAAGCGGTAATATATGGGTTTCTAGCGTTTTTAATTAACCGTTTGAATAGTATAGCACATAGGGAATGGTTAGGGATTTTGTCTAGTATGTGTAGAGAATAAAGGATAAGTTAGTTTGAATAAGTGGTAAAACGTAATAATTTTTAGAAGGAAATGTAAATCTAAAGTTGAATCCTAAATAAGGTTAGGGTTCAACTTTGGTTAGCCCAGTGCTAGAGTTATCAATTAGCAAATGTCAAAGTTAAGGAGCCATCTTACTATGACCAATCCGAATAAGAATCAAAAGGTTTGCAGCAAAGGACATACCTATTATAAGAGTAGTGATTGTCCAACCTGTCCGATTTGTGAGAAGGAGCGTAAACCTGAAAGTGGGTTTCTTGCATTGCTATCAGCACCGGCTAGACGGGCCTTGGAAAACAATGAGGTGACTACTTTAGAGAAGCTATCAACCTATAGTGAAAAGGAAATTTTGCAGTTTCATGGTATGGGACCAGCTTCGTTGCCCAAACTTAGGGCTGCTTTGAAGAAAATAGGATTATCTTTTAAAGACTGATCTTTGGGTTAATCTTTATCACCATACCATCAGGGAGAGATGTATGTGCCATTAAAAGTAGGAGATATCATTACGTTTGAGCGGACGTTTAAGGTAAGGGATGTGGAGTTGTTTACGGAGGTATCAGGTGATGAAGGGATTCATCATATAACTCCAGATGAACAGGGAAGGCTTGTCGTGCAAGGATTGTTGACTGCGACATTACCGACAAAAGTTGGTGGAGATCATAACGTACTGGCCCGCAATATGAATTTTGAGTTTTTGAGGCCTGTGTTTACGGGGGATACCATCACTTGTGAAGTGAAAATTGAAAAATACGAACGGCAAGAGAATAATAGAACAGCTATTATTGCGTCTTTTTTATGTAAAAATCAGAATGAAAAAGACGTTTTAAAAGGGGAGTTTTCGGGGGTAATCCTATAAATTGGGGGACAGTCCCTCACCGCTTTAAAGCAGCGGGGGACTGTCCCCATTATGATTTCTTCGCCAGGGATTTTCTATCTATGGTTTCGGGTTGTTTTTCTAACCAGCCGTGTTTCACGAGGATGGTGTAACAGAAGGTGCCGGCCTCCATGGCATGAGTGAATACTTTGTAGTAGTTTAACATGATATCTGACCGTAAGCTGGAACCCAATGCTGCTCCATAATAGGAGAGAGCTGCATTGACTAAAAACGCTGCGTGAAACATCATCAACTTATCCGAAAATGGACTTATCGTTGAATCTGTAATCTCTACATCCCACTTTTCGGGTATAGGTAGATGATCTTGTTTTAAGATAGCGTCAAAGCTATCCGCATCTTTCCCCGCTAATTTCACGTTTTTTATCATAAAGTTTCGAACGTCTTCCGATTTTGCAACCTGACTAAAAGCAATACTTAACGACCGGATGAATCCAGTTTTCTTTGAATTAAAGAAAAGGGTGCTGATTTCGGAACTATTCAGTGGTCTTTTGTCCCCGATTAAATTATCAATGATTCCTGTTGATTCAATAAACTCCGGTCCATGTGGCGAAGGAATGGAGGGTACGCTTGAAAATTTCGGTTGATCTTTGGCCAGTTGCTAGATTTTTTGGAACAACTCGTTCGTTTGTCTCGTACATTCAAAAAAGTAATTTTGAAGGTCTTGTCGCTCTAGGGTCGTAATCGCTAAGCTATACGCAGGTAACCCGTGTACGCTCATTATATAAGAGTAAAAAAGGATAAATTGATCAGAAAACAGACGCGGGGCATTCAGATTGACGTCCGCCTCTGTAAATCCTATCGGAACCTGGAAATGAGCAGCTTTCAGGAATTCCTTGATTTTCGTGATGTGGGTCTCAGATAATTGTAAGGAGATTTTTACAATTTCCTTTATGTCTTTATTTTCAACAATTATAAGGAAATATTTGTACATACAGATGGCCATGCTATCGCCCATATATTGGAGCCAAAGAGCAGATACCTCAGAGACCGTTAAGGAATCGGTCTTTGTTTTTTTATTAAAAATCCCCAAAAGGAAAACCTCCAATTTATGTACCATTATCTTTTATTTACTATATTGTGATTATTTTATGGTATTAGGAAAGAAGTATACATACAGAGTTTGGGGACAGTCCCCCGGCGCTTTAGCGCAACGGGGGACTGTCCCCTTTTTATGAACAAGTGTACTTCTACTTTTACGACTGATATAATTTGAATATTATGAATATATATTTTAATAACTTTGTAATAGGTTGGGAGAAGAGTTCATGTTCATGAGGAAGAATTTTGAGCAAAGAAACGTGAATGGGGTGCAGATGGGTAATGGAACCCTATCGTTCCAAAATGTGAAATTAAATGTTCATTGCTTTTTCGTTGATGGTGTTTTAATTGATACTGGAGCAAAGTCACTGGAAAGGTTTTTCAAGGCCTTTTTTAAGCAGCTTGATATTGATCAAGTAGTGATCACCCACTTTCATGAAGATCATACTGGCTGTGCCTCATTCTTGCAGAAAGATCTTCAGCTTCCGCTTTTCATGGATAACCTCATGCTTGAACCCTGCATGAAGAAGGCTGATTATCCATTATATCGTCAACTTTTTTGGGGAAGGCGTCGGCCCTTTCACGCAAAACCAATTGGTGAAACCTTTCATTCACAACAGGCAACATGGCGGGTAATCAAAACACCAGGGCATTCAATTGATCATCTTGCATTTTTAAATGAAGACACAGGTCAACTTTTTACTGGAGACCTCTATTGTCGGGAAAAGACGAAGGTTGTTCTTCGTGAGGAAAATGTGCCTGTGCTTATCGAATCATTAAAAAAAGTATTAACCTATGAGTTTGATGATGTGTTTTGCAATCACGCAGGATATCTTAGCAATGGGCGTACAGCGCTAAAGAGAAAGCTGGAATATCTGTTGGATCTGCAAGGTACGATTTTAAAACTTTATGATGAAGGAAAGAACCCAGACGAGATTAATCATACATTGTTTCCAAAAAAATACCCTATTATGTCTTTTTCCTCGGGAGAATGGGACTCCGTCCATATTGTCCATTCAATTATTAAACAAAAAGATAGAACGCTAATTTCATAACGTCTTTAAAAATTATTTATGCAAATCCAAAATAAAAAAGGGTGATTGGTATAAGTACTTTAGTCGACCACCATACGGTAACATCGATTGTCAACAAGCTCCGTAGTGCAGGGTGTGTATATGCAGAAGATGAGACTCAGTTACTTGTTTCAGAGGCACAATCTTTAGATGATCTCCTAAAAAAGGTCGAAATGCGGGTCGATGGTTTACCACTTGAATACGTAATTGGATGGGCACCGTTCTGTGGTCTACGGATTGAAGTGGAACGAGGAGTTTTTGTTCCTCGGCAACGTACAGAATTTCTTGTTCGACAGGCTGAAGACCTAGCTTGTTCTGGTGATCTCGTTGTTGACCTTTGTTGTGGTTCAGGGGCGATAGGTGCCGCACTGGCAGCTGCTATGGGTATGGGAGACATTATGTTGTATGGTTCTGATGTCGACCCTATCGCCATTCGATGTGCAAGAAAAAACGTAGCTAAATTCGGTGGTCATATTTTTGAAGGTGACTTATATAAGGCTTTACCACGATGGATGAAAGGTCGTATAAATATACTGGTTGCTAACGTACCTTATGTTCCCACTAAAGCAATAGAGCTACTTCCCACGGAGGCTCGTCTTTATGAACCAAATTTGGCTCTGGACGGCGGAGAGGATGGCCTTAACATTTTAAGAAGAGTGGTAAAAGAAGCCCCTGATTGGCTCGCTCCAGGAGGACATCTACTGATCGAGACGAGCGAAATGCAGGCACCACAAACGTTTGAGATTTTTGCTCATTCTGGATTGGTCACTAGAGTAGTTAGAGACGCAGAGCGGGACGGTACAGTTGTTATTGGAACCAATAATGGGGACAGTCCCCCAGCGCTTTAAAGCGGAGGTGGACTGTCCCCTAAAATACAATGACATGAATATTGGCTTTTTTTCATACTATATTTGGGGGTGGAAAAATGCCAAGAGTAAATTACCGAAGTACAGACGTTGACTTAATGGCAAGGATGATGAGAGCAGAGGCCGAAGGTGAAGGGAAACAGGGAATGTTATATGTTGGAAATGTAATCGTGAATCGACTTGTAGCAAATTGTATAGACTTTAAAGGTTTAAGATCAATTAAACAAGTTATTTTTCAAGTACAAGGTGGAAATTTTTCCTTTGAAGCAGTTCAAAAAGGGAATGTATTTTATCAAAGAGCGAGAACTGCTGAAAGAAGATTAGCCAAACAGAATTTGGACTATTGGAGACAACACCCAGGGAAATATGCGCTGTGGTACTTTAATCCATATGCTCCATGCCCGCCAACATGGTATGGTCAACCTCAATCTGGTCAATTCAAAAATCATTGTTATTATGAACCAAAACCTGGAACTTGTGATAGTGTTTATAGGGGTTAAGCTTACTCTTTGAGTAAGCTTTTTTACATATTTAGAATAGGTACTCAAAAAAACTTTTATAACCATGAACCCAGATTGTGAACTATTGTATCTAAGATAGCGGATGCTTGTGTTGAAGATCGGGCTGCCATTTGGGGGGCTTTTTTTAATAAGCTAACATGCAGTTTAGTATTATATGAAGTTGAAACATTTCTTAGGGTAAAACGTATTAAAGATATGTGACTTGGAGGTGGAAGTGTATGTATGAATATAAGTTTGTAGAAACTTCTCTGGGGGGCATTTTTTCTTCTCCAAAACATAGAGAAACCATTAATGCTTATGCATCAGAGGGTTGGAAATTAGTACAGGTCTTGCCATTGGAATATAATGGACACGGGAAACCTATGTCCTATGAAATCATATTTGAAAGGCTTATTCGAGACTAGTTATATCATTATAGGAAGTGAAAATATGTTGTTTTATTATTTAATGCTCTTACTTGGGGCCTTTTTTGTAATAGGGGCCGTATTTGCCTTTATTGTTATGTATAGTGATAGAGACTATTCATTTTTAAATGTAAGTAAAAGTCTTGGAAGCTTTTTAGTTGGTGTTTTACTTTTAGCGGTTACTCTCCCAAGCCTTAAATATGTTGTGCTAAAGGAATATGATGTCGTCAGTGGAAAATGTGTTATCGAAATAGATTCATCAAGTCGTTCCTCTGAAGCGGACTTTGAAATGCTTGATACAGATGAAATATTTAGCTTCAGAGATATTCCTGAACTTGATGCTTATGGAAAGGCAATTCCTTATTATTGTAAGGTGACAGTTACAAAAGACCATATGGTTGAAATCAGTTATAAAATATATGATGTCAAAACACGAAAGTTAATCTTAACAAGTAAATAGCCTATAATCAGTAGGTTTACCTGTAGCCCAATGGGGAATTCTATTGTTAACAAAATTTTTGCATGACATTTTTGTTTTTGAAAGGTGAGAAGTGGATGGATTCACTATGGCTTGAATATGCATGGACCTTGTTAATTCTAATCGGATTAGAAGGATTGTTATCGGCTGACAACGCTCTTGTACTAGCTGTGATAGCCAAACATTTACCCGCAGATCAGAAAAAAAGAGCTATAAATTATGGAATCGTTATGGCATTTGGTTTCCGATTTGCTGCACTTTTTCTCATTTCTTTTATTGCAAACGTCTGGCAAATCCAGGCGATAGGAGCAGCTTATCTTCTATACCTAGGATTAAAGCATGTCATTAAGGCGCAGTTCGGAAAAGAAAATGAGAATATTCATAAGGACGATGAAAAGGAATCAGTAGGTAAAGGTTTTTGGCCCACAGTAGGGAAGATTGCATTAGCTGACCTCGCTTTTGCAATTGATTCGATTCTAGCTGCGGTTGCTCTGGCCCTTGGACTTACAGATTCACCGCTTGGCAATTTCGGGGGTATGGATGGAGGACAGTTCATTGTTGTTCTTCTTGGAGGGATTGCTGGCCTTGTCTTGATTAAGTTTGCAGCAACCTGGTTTGTGCAACTTCTAGAAAAACGCCCAGCTTTGGAAACAACAGCATATGCCATTGTAGCCTGGGTTGGTGTCAAACTTGCAGTAATTACACTTGCCCATGAGGATATTGGTGTCTTAGATCATCATTTCCCCCACGGTACCACTTGGACACTAATATTTTATGGAGTATTAGTTGCTGTCGCTCTAATTGGTTGGTTTGCACCAAGTAAAAGCCATATCAAAGCTAAATCCTAAAACATTAACGGTGCGATGCTTCAATTAACGAAGGATCGCTTTTTCGGATACAAGAAAACTTGTTTTAAAAAAAAACCACTCAGAGTGGTTTTTTAATCGCGCATGGATCCTGCCTCTCGGGAAGTCATTGCCCCTTGACCTTGGCTAACATCTTGCTGAATTTCTCCTTTTACCTTTTGTGCATCCGTTCCGGCAAATGCCGGTTGCATAATTGAACCCACATTCTCTTTAGGTTGTTGATTTTGTTGCATACAATCCCTCCTTACGTGATTGTTTTACTATCTTACTATTTACAAAAAACACTTAGGATATCCCATGGCGTCGCTGCAGCTATGAGATGACTAGAAAAAAATTAGAGGTAAAATGACTTTCATTCAAGAACTTGTACTATGGAATCTTTTAGACCGTCTCATTGATGGTCTATTTATATAGGTGGAAATTCAGAAACTTGTAACCTTTTCATAGACTCAAACGATTTATATATGAAAACCAAAAAGAGGGGGGAACGATTTGTTTGATCATGAAAAATTGGAGGAAAAGATTGAAAATGTCTATAATCACTACTATTTGGAAGTGTATAGATTCCTTGTAATAAATGAATTTTCGATAAAGAGACGTCTGAAATTCTTCAATGTAGTGATTGAAACGCAAAAAAACCGCCAATGACTTGGAGGTTGGCGAGTTTTCCTTATTCACACGCAATCACGAAGTATTCTAATGCTTTATTCATCTTGTTATGTAATTAACTATAAAAAAAGAGCTGATACAGCCTATACCTATAAGAAAAGAAATAAAAGGTAAATCACGGTCAGATGACTTTTTAAATATAACGACCGATAAGACAAACGAAATAACGGTACCAATAAGTAAAATTCTATTTACCCACATAAGTAAAATACTATCTAACCACTGCAAAAAAATGTCTCCTTCTTTTGATTAGGATAAGTTATGGCTTACTAACTACATTATAAAAGCAATTTTTTAAGCTCTGATGAATTTTATGTAAACGTTTTTTAAGTTTTACGCCAATTTGTACAAGAAGAAAATGTCAAATTCATTAAGTGGGGGACTGTCACCGTTTTTTTGAACTTTTTCATTCTTCGACAATCTTTTTGGCATCTTACGGCTAAAATCCTTTAATTGCCATGGTTTAGCGAGATACTAATTAAACGTCTGATTAGTATCGAATCAAGGGAAAGAACTATGGAACATGTCATTTCCCAAGAAATTTCACATATTTTGTAGAATAGTAGGGGGAACCAGCTAGATCCTACGACAAATTTTGGAGAATGATTCGGGATGGAAAGCTGTAATATAGAGGTTTCTAGCATTTTTAACCAATCGTTTGAATAGTATAGCACATAGGGAATAGTGGCGAGTTTTGTTTATTCTATTAATAGGAAGTTTGGTCGGAGAAGGAGCAAGTAAGTTGAATAAGAAGTCAGTTTCAAAATGGAACGTTTTGGGATTTGATTCGTATATACACTCGATTTTTATACCCCTCTATTAATAAAAGAAGGGATTGATTAGCTAGTTTCATGGAGTTTTATAATTTTGAGTAAGATTTCGTGGAAAATTCTATATATTGATGGAGGAATTCTACAAAAAAGAAGAGGAATTCTACAAAATTTTAATTAATTCTACAAAATCAGGAATGGATTCTACAAATATTGGAAGTTAACTTCCAATATTACCTCAAAAGAATAGATTGCCAGAGTTATTCTTCAAAGTTAAAGACTAATTCTACAGAGTTTCAATTTATTCTACAAATTCGAGAGGGAATTCTACAAAAGTTGGAAATAAACTTCCAACTTTAAAGCCGATGAAACTTAAATCTCTTTCCCGTTTTCTATATAGATTGTGTTTTGTAATCCAGTTTGGGTTACCAGATATTCAAATACATTTTTTGCTGCGCTTCTGACCATCACGCTTAGACTTAGGTTGTCAAACACGCGTGCATAGCAGCGGATTATCAACGTATCATTTTCTCTTAACAAATGATAATAGACGGTTTCTTTTTGTAATTTAGAAAAACAGTGGATAAATAGATATTCATCTGTTGGTTCTATTCCTTTTATCATAAATTTTTTTTGAATTATTCGTTGTATTTCCTCAATTTGTTTCTTTGATAATTCTATTCTCATACCAGCTTCACCATCTTATTTATGATCGAATTCCATCCATGTTCATTATACGAAAGTACAAGGTCGCCTGTCACAAAGCGCAATCGGAATTAGTAAAATAAGTGACAGGCGGGGATTCAACAAGGGTTTGAAAGAACATATCTGTATCCAGCGGTCGATACTTATTACATTTTAATAAAAGGTAGCGAAATCGAAGTTGTAAATGAAAAAAATTTAGATCAAATTACCATACAAGATATATCCGACAGGGCAAATGTCGGTCGACGAACCATTTATGATCATTATTTGTATAAATATGATCTATTGGATAAGCTCATCGAAGAACATATTAACGAACTAAGGAAATTGTGCGAATCGGTAGCTGATTTGAGTTTTGTTGAGGGGAATCTGATTTGGTTTGAATACTTTGAGCGTAATTCTTCCTTCCTTTCAACTATGTTAGCAAGTAAAGGAGCCCCTGCTTTTCGAAGTCACTTCCTTGAATTTGTAATCGAGGAGTTAGAGGGGGATGTAGATGTAACCAAAGGAATCAATAAGGGTCTAAATAAGGAGTTACTTCTTAAATTTTTTGGAGCTGCCGTCGTAGAAATAGTAGAATCGTGGATCACCAATGGATTATCCGAACAGACACAAGTCGTGGCAGAACAAGTAGGGATCTTGTTAGACAGAAATCTTTAAATTCAGAACAAAAAACGGGGACAGTCCCCCGCTGCTTTACAGCGGTGGGGGACTGTCCCCATTTTTTAATCCAGCGAAAGTGCTTTTGATAGATTTGATTTGATGGTGACTTTGTTAAAGTTGAGTCCAAGTTGTACGGCTGTTTGTGCAATTTCAGGGCGCAATCCTGAGAGTGTTGTTTCCACGCCAATTAGGTTTAGGGCATCGATTAATAAAAAGATTTGATGAGCGACCATGGTATCAATCATGATGACTCCAGATAAATCGATAAATAGTTGGTTCACATTTTTTTCTGCGCATTGTTCAAGTGTATACTCAAGTATTCGTTTCGCTCTAGCTGTATCGATGTCCCCAACTAATGGAAGTAAGGCAGAGTCTTTTGATAAGGTAATCACCGGTGAGCTTAATTCATTAATCAGTTCTTGTTGTGCGACAAGCTGGAAAGTGGAGGCATTGTGTGTTTCTTCTGCAAAGCGCAGCATCACTGTATCAAACGTCTTGGTGATCAATCTATTCCACAATTTTACTTCTTGTGGTGTTACTTCTTCTTTGTGTAGTGAAACATATTCATCTAAGAAATCCAGATACTGTTCACGTGTTCTCATAAATTCTCTAATAATAAAATGAATTGGCGTTCTTTGATGTTCGGTATCACGTGCCACTTCCTCTATCCACGTTTGGAATTTGGTAAAGAATTCACATTCCTTCAGGATAAAAATTTCACATGCATGTAAATGGAACTCATAGTTTTGTTTTTTTAAGTTCTCAATCACCTTTGGATCATTTGAGGAATATACACCCTTTGGATCACTTTTATCTAAAGAGTTATACCAATCCTCTGTCAATTGTCGGGCTTTGCTTAATAAAAATGAGTGTAGCTTCCCACTTCTGTGCATACTCTTCACTCCAATAATTATAAAATTCACAGTCTATTAAAAGTAACTATTTCTATTTAACAATATTTACATATATCCTCGCAACTTTGTGGGTTTGGGGACAGTCCCCTGTCACTTTACAGCTTTACAGCAGCGGGGGACTGTCCCCGTTTTTTGAACCCTTTCATTTCGTGAATAAGTTACACCTTTTCTTACCAACTTAAGAACTATACATATTAGAAGTAGGTGTACTATGGCGAAAAAATGTTATCGGTCATTCACCATCCTTTCTTTAAGCATGGCATTATTACTACTGTCATCCTGTAATCAGGTGCAAAGAGAAGAGGAACATCATAAGAAAAAAATGCCCCGTGAAGTTTTAGGTTTTTACACAGAACAGGAAGGAACGTATCCAGGGTCGCAACCTACAGTGAACTCGCAATTCGCCAATTTGAGCATTATTGCACCCTTTTGGTATAAGCTTGATGATAAACGTCCGGGCAGTCTTGTAGCTTCCGTTACAGCTGATCATAAGAGGCAGGTTATTCAGAGTGCTCATAAAAAACACTTGAAGGTATATATGGTTGTACATAATCTCTTTTATGAAACCGTGGAGAAGGGCAAGCAGGTAGCGAGTAATGTCCTTGATAACGATGCAAACCGCAATGCTTTCATTCAGAACCTACGAAATGAAATGAATCAGTTTAAATATGACGGTATTAATATTGACATGGAAAACTTACATTTGACTGACCGGGATTCCTTTAGTCTGATGATAAAAAACTTGTCTGATGCACTTCATCGTGATGGAAAAGTAGTGACGGTTTCAGTCCCGGCAAACACAGGTGATTCCCGGGCTAATCCCTGGTCACCGTGGTTTGATTATAAAAAGCTTGGTCAATATTCTGATGGGTTAATGATCATGACATATGATGAGCACAACCCAAGAACAAAACCAGGGGCATCGGCATCAGTCAATTGGACAGAAGCAACGATTCGTTATGCGTTGAAACATGGCGTACCATCAGCAAAAATTTTACTCGGTATCGCTGGTTATGGATGGGACTGGGATACAACAACAAACAAAGCCTCGTATAGCTCCTATCCACAGTTAATGGATCAGAAAACAAAATATAAAGCGAAAGTTAGATGGGACTCCCGTTCGCAAACACCTCATTTCAGTTATGTTGATGAAAAAAATCATAACCACCAGGCCTGGTTTGAGAATAGCTATAGTCTGCGCTTTAAGCTAGACCTTGTAGAAAAATATAACTTACGGGGAATCGGGATTTGGCGGCTCGGGTTAGAAGACCCAAAGTACTGGACGACTATACCCAGGAAAATAAAAGTTAAAAAGTGATGGATTGGTTCACCCATTTCTGAACGTATGGGTGGGAAAGAACAGGCAGGATGATACCGTGATTACATTGGCAGCGACGATTTATCATTACAGAAGTTACTTTTAAACACACCTTCAGACAGTTGAAAAGCATTTTTAAGCTTGAAATCGGCCTTTTATATAAGAAAGGTCGATTTTTTTAATTGAAAGTAGCCGGATTCGTGGAATTTTATATTTTTGAGTAAGGTTTTGTAGGGATTCTATATATGGAAAGAGAAATTCTACTAAAAAGAAGAGGAATTCTACAAAATTTTAATTAATTCTACAAAATCGGGGATAGATTCTACAAAGTTTGGAAATTAATTTCCAACTTCACCTCAAAAAGATAGAATGCCAAAGTTATTCTACAAAGTTAAGGACTAATTCTACAAAATTTCAATTTATTCTACAAATTCGTGAGGGAATTCTACAAAAAATGGAAACTAACTTCCAAACCAACTGACTGCATTAGAAAGAAGAATAACCGTTATTTTGCTGCTCAGCTGTTATTTTCATAAATCGTTTATTATTTATGGTAAAATAAGTTAATAGTTTGAGGCTTACACCATATGTTTAGAAGGAATACACGTTTCATGAAGGGAGTTATACAGTCGTGCAGCGAATGAAATTCTTTTTTAAACAATTTCTATATGAGCCTTTGTGGTTTAAAATACTTATTGCCACAACATTACTTATCTCAATCATTTTAAGCAGTTCATTTTTTGCAGATATGCCTTTTTATCAAAGTGTCTCCAAATTAGCAGCGGCTATCTTCTTTTGTGCGTACGGTATCAAATTTAGAAGGAATTTAAAAACAGCTATCCTTTTTTATGCTTTCTCGGTTCTATGTATATACCTATCCATAATGTCACTATTTTAATTGGGTCAGTTGCCCGCTGCTGTAAAGCAGTGGGGGACTGACCCTGTTTTTATCCGTTATTTTTGTTGCAAATGCAACAAAGTTAAGTTAAATTTAATCTATGAAGTTTTTATTGCATTTGCAACAAAATATACACTTAGGAGTTACTTATGAAAGAAATTCTTCGCGAAATTGGAATGATCGCAAGGGCATTAGATTCTATAAGTAATATTGAATTTAAAGAATATGACCTTACAAAAGGGCAGTATTTGTACCTTGTGCGAATATGTGAAAACCCAGGAATCATACAGGAAAAGTTAGCTGAAATGATAAAAGTAGATCGAACAACAGCAGCGCGTGCGATAAAAAAACTTGAAATGAATGGCTTTATTGAAAAGAAAGAAGATCAACATAACAAAAAAATTAAAAGACTTTTTCCAACAGAGAAAGGGAAAAATGTTTATCCTTTTATAAAAAGAGAAAATGACTATTCCAATACCGTTGCATTAGAGGGATTTTCCGAAAGAGAAGTAGAAACCATTTTCAATCTTCTTCAACGAGTTAGAAAAAATATTGAAATTGACTGGGAATATGTGAAAAAAGGAAACAAAAGAAATTACTAAAGGAGCGGCATATAAAATGACAATAACTATAAAAAGTTGCACGCTTGAAGATTTACACACACTTCAAAAAATTAGTTATGAAACATTTAATGACACATTTAAGCATCAAAATTCACCCGAAAATATGAAAGTCTACTTGGAGAAGGCATTTAACTTAAAACAATTAGAAAAAGAATTATCCAATCATTCTTCGCACTTCTTTTTTGTTTATTTTAATAATGAAGTTGCTGGATATTTAAAGGTCAATACCAATGATGCGCAGTCTGAAGAAATGGGTGATGAATCACTTGAAATCGAGAGGATTTACATAAAGAGCCAAATTCAAAAACACGGACTTGGTAGATATCTGCTAAATAGAGCTATAGAGATAGCGCTAGAACAGAATAAAGAGAAAATGTGGCTGGGTGTTTGGGAAAAGAACGAGAACGCGATTCATTTTTACAAAAAGATGGGGTTCGTTCAAACTGGAGCCCATTCTTTTTATATGGGTGATGAAGAACAAACGGACTTTATCATGACTAAAACACTCGAACTAAGATAGACGAGTAAAACGTATAATCAAAATGTGGGTGGGTGAGATTGTAGAAAAATAAAAACGCCAAATACTGGCGTCTTATGGTTTGCGGTACTATCTATCGTTGTCTGTTAAGTTGACAACTGCGTTTGCAGTTGCGTCAACAGCATTCATTGCAGCATTCTCCGTGGCTTCTAGTCCTTTATGGATCGAATGAAACACGGCTCCTGCTCCATTTTTAATGTTCTCTGAAACATTTTTGTTATTTCTTTCTTGGTTAGACAATTTATTCACCTCCTAAATGTCCTTATGTTATGTAAAAAACAATAAGATATTCTGAGTAACGTCGTGGACCACCATCCTTTTAAAAAAGAAAACTTGAAATTAATTAATGGACTTTTCGATTTTTATCACGAATCAAATATGTGAGAATGTGATTAAACAAAGTTTCTAGAATGTGAGGGGAAGTAGAAATGCAAAAAGATATTCGAGTAGGAGTCATAGGTGTAGGCGGAGTAGGGGAAATTCTTCTAAGGGAGTTTTTACATCATCCGAGAACTGATGTGATCGGTTTTTATGATACAACCCCATCCAGATTGAATGAAATAAGTGAGAAATATAATGTTCCTATGTTTGAGCATTATATTGATCTTATTGAAGATGAAAGAATCAATTTTGTCTATATCGCCGTCCCGCCGAAGTATCACCACTCCATAGCCGTAGAGGTAATCAAAAGAAATAAACATGTTATTTGTGAGAAACCATTGGCCAATTCCTTGGAAGAAGCGGAGGAGCTTTTTTTATTAGCGAAAGAGAGAAATATTATTCATGTGATGAATTTTCCAACCATCTACAGACAATGCTTCTCCACATTAAGAGAATATCTATCCAATGGGTATATTGGGGATGTGCAAAGGGTCGAAATTCAATGTTACTTTCCAGAATGGCCAAGACCGTGGCAACAGAATAACTGGATCAGTTCAAGGGAGCAAGGTGGATTTATACGGGAAGTGTTCCCCCACTATATCCAAATGGTTCAAATGCTGTTTGGTGAGATGGACATTCAATACTCATCGATAACATTCCCGGAGGATACGGAAAAATGCGAGACGAGTTTCATAGCTAATGGACAGATTAATGGTCAAATACCTGTCTTATTTAATGGAATAGCTGGAATCGGTCAAAAGGAAGAGATCGCCTTTACCATAATGGGGGATAAGGGTGTGATGGCCCTTGAAAACTGGCGTTCATTATCTATAAAAACTAGTACATCATCACCTGAAACCATTCAATTATCGGAAAGTAATCATCTAAAAATCTTTATTGATGAGATAGTTAAAAAGCTAAATAATGAAGACGCCTCTATTGTCTCCTTTCGTGAAGGGGCGGAAATACAAAGAATCCTTGAAAATCTGCTAGGAAATAGGTGAGGGGACAGTCCCCCGCCGCTTTAAAGCGCCAGGGGACTGTCCCTAACTATTTATAAATTATTTACCGCACGTAAAAAAATGTCTAATTCATCATCTGTTTGAAATTTATAAGCATATCCATAGCGAATGGGTCCATTGCCAGTGTGTTCTCTCTTGGGGAATTCTAGAAAAGCAGTATTGTGATTGAACCCTGTAGATTTTTCTTCTAGTTCTATATTTTTTTCAACTGTTTTTGGATCTAAAACAATCGTAATCTCTTTATTTGGAAGTAAGTAAATTACTTCATCGGTTTCAATATTTCTAAATTCCACAGCTTTTGATGTTTCCTTCATCGTTTTGAATTTATTTAATCCAAAAGTATTTTGTACATTGCCCATATTACCATCCACCTCTTGTTGTAATTAAATTCCTGTTTTTATTATAGTGTATAAATTAAATAGTTGCAGATTAGGGCAATACTTCATGTATCGAATTGGGTAAAAGAAGAACGAAAAAGAAGAATGAAAAACCTACTTAAAACTAGAAATAACAAAACATCTACAGGTGCTGCGGCACCTTTATTTTTTTACAAATTGAAAGTAGGTCTAAAAAATGGAACATTTTGGAGTTTGATACGTATATACTCAAAGGAGGAAATATACATATTTGGTTTTAAAAGGGTTGGGGAAAGGGGGAGGAGTCAGGTATGAATAGGTCAGCAATTGAATGTATAAATGAACTGGTATTCAAGGATAAAATCAATCATTTTGAGAGACCTGATGTGACTCTTTCTCACCAAGGCCTCTTTCCAGAGCTAATGGAGGTTGAGAAATGAAACTTAACAAAATAAACGTCTTAGGTTGGGTCATTATTCTCTTGTTGAGTATCAGTGGGATATTTTTCAAAGAAGAACTGTCAATTATTACGACTGGGTTTGGAGGACTTATTTGTCTCCTTATTGGTTTAACGTTAGCATTCTATAAAGGTAAAAAAGGAACAGAGAAACATTAGAAATTCTTAATGTCAGACGGAAATTCCTATGTTCACTATTCATTTTATAAACTTGAAACTGACCTTTTATATTAAAAAGGCCGGTTTTTTAATTTAAATTAACCTTTTCCGTGGAATTTTATTATTTTTATCAAGATGTAGTCGTTCATTCTATATATTGATAGAGGAATTATACAGAAACTGGAAACTGAATTCCGATCGAACGAAAAGACCTAAGAGCTAAATTAGCAAAAGGAATTTCACTAGAAAGAACGAATAGTATAGGAGAAGAACGATACCTTCTTCAACTAGAGGAGGGGTGCAAAGAAATGGATGAACAGGAATGGATTATCCTAAAGGTGCTTTACGAAAAAAAGAATATCACGAAAACAGCCGAAAGCTTATATATCTCCCAACCATCCCTAACGAAAAAAATCCAACAAATTGAGAAAGAATACCAAGTAGAAATTGTTAAACGTGGGACGAAAGGGGTTCAATTTACGCCCGAAGGCGAATATTTAGCTCAATGTGCGGATGAAATGCTGAATCGCCTTCAACAGATTAAAGATACCGTAGCGAATATGAGTGAAGGGGTAGCGGGACCTTACGAATAGGGGTTTCAAATTACATAACTAGGCACAAGCTGCCAGCTCTTTTAAAGCTTTTTCGTGAACAGTTCCCAAATGTAAATTATAAAGTGACAACGGGATGGAGTAGGGATGCGTTTCATCTTGTATATAACGGGGATGTTCATATTGGAATGGTCCGTGGGGACTATCAGTGGTCCGATTCGAAATTACTTCTCTTTGAAGAAAATCTCTGTGTCGTATCAGTAGAAAAAATGCAGCTTCAAGACTTGCCTTACCTTCCGCGGATTGAATACGAAACAGATGCGTTACTAAAGACGATGATCGATCATTGGTGGAGTGGGGAATTTGCGCAGCCGCCTTTGATAGGCATGGAAGTGGATAAAGCTGATACATGCACAGAAATGGTATTGAACGGTTTGGGATACGGAATCCTTCCGAGCGTGCTTGTTCAGGAACATCCCAATCTTCATCGCCTCATTCTAAACGATAAAAATGGGGAGCCAATTGTAAGAAGAACCTGGATGATGTATCGTGAAAAATCTCTTGAAACCAGAGTAGTTAAAGAATTTGTAGAGTTTGTGAAAAATTTGGATTTTACATCTACGATTTAAGAAGCCTGGGCAAAGGTTCAGCTGGTTTTCTCTTGGTGGACAAAAGTATAAAATCGCATATGAAAACATAGACCTATTCGCATAAGTGAATAGGTCATTTCTTTTGAAATATCAGCTTTTGTACACAAAAAAGCTCTTTTTCTTCCATTTATAATGGTTATTGACATGAATTAACCTATGAGATTTTTATTACTAATCTTACGCTAACACAAAGCTAGTTTACTTACTAGGTTTGGAATTATTTTAAACGTTAAGCTGTTCTTCAATTTCTTTTTCTCCGATACCAATATAAGTAACCTTTTTCTCAGATATGTACACACGATAGGTTACTATTCCAGCCTCAGCAATCTCTTTTAAGAAGTCTAAAAATGGGAGAGAGATGTCAGCAATTGCCTCAAGTACCTTACTTCTATTAAAGTTATCTGAGATAACCAAGCTTACTTGGGGATCAGTTTTAAACTCCGAATGGATTCCTTTATATGTAGCTCGACCCGCAGCAACATCTATTTCGTATTCATTTATGCCACTTTGGGACAATTCTTCTAAGAATTGAGGGAAGCTTATCTCGCCGGTACTTCTTCTACGGAGCATCTCTTGAAACTCACTTTCTGTAATTTGTCATTCATACATATGCCTCCATTTAGAGTTAATTCTTAAATATCCCATCATCATTATTCTAACCTCGGAGGTACTTCGAATTCTTGTAAAAATGGGACAATAATCGTAGGGACCAACGCTCAATTGCTTGCTTAATTAAGCACACGTTCGTTTAAGTGAAAGGTATTCATAATCTGCAATTTTGGTGTAAAACAAAATTAAGAGCGACCTGCCAATGCAAATCGCTGTTTTCGTTCTTATCGCTGATTATTACACCTTTCTATTTCTTAATGCTTCCCTATCAACATTTTGTGGTGGTTGTTCCATCCATCTGTTTTCAATCATCAATTTAATGCCATCATTTGCATATTGGAGTATTTCAGTCACTAGTCTTGTGTAATGTCCTCCTAAATCCTTTCTAAGGCTTGCCCCAATCGCTGCTCCATAACCCGCTACACTGATGGCGGTGAGGCTACTGGTTTGAAACATCATTAATTTATCTGAAAATGGGGCATCAATGGATTGTGAAATCGTCGAATCCCAAGTGCTTGGCATCGGCACCCCATCTTCAATTAAAATTTGTCTAAACACAGTTTCATGCTTTGATGCTATCTCCGTCCCTCTCTCCATAAATTTTCTTACTTCAGGTGATTTAGCCGTTTGGGAAAAGCCAGCTACAAAAGTTCTGCCAATGGAGTTTGTTTCTGTATTTTTCGAAATATGGGCAAGTTCAATGGCAGTCAAAGGACGGTGCTTACCCATTAAACCTGATAAAAAAGATTCACTTTGAAGGTATTCCGCTTTTTCCATCGGAGCGATGGTAGGCGAACGAACAAAAGCACCCTTCTTGAGTAGCAAGTCACAAGCATCGTTGTAAAGTTTCATGAACATTTCGGATGTTTTTGAAAAAAGTTCTCTTATATCGTTACGTGCCAATACTTCGAGTAAAGCTGCGGATGCTGCTGTTCCAGCAGCTGCCATGTATTTTATGTATCTCAAGGTAAACAAGTCGGAATATAATCGACCCGCCTTTATATTTACATCTTCTTGTGTAAATCCAATAGGTATTGCATGATGTTCTTTTTCAAAGATTTGTTTGACTTCATTTACAACATATAAACAATTAGTTAATGCGGTCTGAATAATATCTGTAGCATCTGCATCTTCATTTACACTTCCAAAATGTTGAATTATGCAATAAACCATTGAATTCTGCATATATGCACTCCACAATGCGGCAACCTCTGATGAAACAAGTTTCGGGTTATGCTCCATTTTTACTCAATACTCCTTTATTTTTTCATAGTATGTACAGAAATGATTGGAATATTATTCTTGTCTCTTAACGGATAGCAAAAAGTATCGAACGGTACCGAAATGGGTGGTATTTTAAAAATTGTCCACAAATTAGAGAACATGTTAGAAACTATCCTTCTATGGGAATTCTTTTATTTTGCCAATCGGGAAATGTTGTCATTCCTTTTTTGAATGACGGTCGATAATTTATTCGTATTTCCACTGTTTGAATAATGCTTTTAAAATGAAATGGTAGAGGAGGGACCGTCAATGGAGGCCAATTCAAAGAAACTGGAAACCTTTTTAATGGAGCACGAAGGGAAAGATTTCGATGCCATCATCAAGGATGAAATCGAAGGAACCGTTGGGTTTCGTTTCATGAGCTACATTAAAAGGGCAAACATTCATATTCAAGCAGGAAGAATAACCGTTAGCGAACCGAAAACCGGAAAATACTTTTGCTTACCGAATAGCGGCATCCAACAAATCTTCAACCACACCTGCGGGCCGTATGATGTAGCCTTAACGATAAAATATAACAATGACTATCGTATCTTTATACAAATCTTTGAACCTAATTGGAAGGATCAACCTGCTAACATAATCATTTAAAAAGGAGAGGAGTCGTGAATGAGCGTTTTATTTCATATTACCTTGAATGTGATACTACCCATATTTGCTCTTATTGGAGTTGGAGCCTTTCTTCACCGGCAATTTCAATTAGACATGAACACCTTATCTAAATTAAATACCTATTTACTCATGCCTGCTGTATGTTTTACCAATGTCTATCAGAGTAAAATAAGTGGAGATACGCTCCTGCAGATTCTTAGTTTCCTTGTCATACAAAGCCTTTGTTTAATGATCGTAAGCACGGGAGTATCGAAAATGGCGAAATTTGATAGCAGTCTGTCTGCTACCTTTAAAAACAGTGTGGTCCTATTTAATTCGGGAAACTATGGATTACCTGTCAGTCAGTTTGTTTTTCAGCACCATCCACTTGGTTTATCGATACAAATTGTCGTCTTGATTTTTCAAAATCTCATCACGTATACATATGGATTGTTTAATTCTGTGTCTGTTGATAAAGCCAAAATCCAAGCGTTAAGAGAATTTTTTAAAAATCCTGTTATCTACGCGTTTTTATTAGGGGGGTTTTTTCAGGTAGTTTCAGTAAGAATTCCAGCCTACCTATGGACCCCTATTAAAAATACGTCAAACGCATTTTTAGCGATCGCGCTTGTTACACTGGGTGCACAATGTGCGTTCCTAAAAATAAGTCGGTTTTCGCTTCCGCTCGTTCTAAGCCTGATTGGACGGCTCATTCTCTCACCCTGTATTGCAATCCTCATTATTTTCACATTAAGACTGGACGGAACTATAGCTCAGTCATTGCTCATTGCGAGCTCTTTTCCCACCTCAAGAAATAGTTCCCTGTTTGCACTCGAATATGGAAATCATCCTGAATACGCAGCCCAAGCCGTTTTGTTGTCTACGGTATTCAGCATACTGACAGTAACAACCGTTATTTTTTCCGCTCAGTTGTTATTTGGGGACAGTCCCCCGCTGCTTTAAAGCGCCGGGGGACTGTCCCTATAAAGGTGGAAAAATAAGGATATTAGTCGAGATTTGATAGATATTGGAGAAAATGAGTAGTATAATTATATAAAAAGGAGGTGTGAACGAATGGAGCAGAAGCAACTTGATCGTATGGAGGACATGCTAACAAATCTTATCAAAATTGTAGGTACCTTGAGCAATGATTTTCAAGTGATGAAGCAAGAACTAAAAGACGTTAAAAAAGATGTAGAAGAAGTAAAAAAAGAACAGGAAGTAACAAATCGTATCCTTACCGATATGCGAGCAGACCAGGATCATATCTGGGAAAAGGCAGCTAAAAATGAAAGAGAATTAGCTAAACTGAAAAGACATTTACAACTTTAAGGAAATCATTTACTACTTTGTTAATCCGCATGATTTACTTCTTCATACTAATGCTGAACAGTCGGTCGAATTGCGCCGAATAGGCATACCAACATATTAAAATCTCTCTTTTTAAGAACAAATCTTCGACATTTTTCTAATACGTAAACGGCAAGAAATCTTTATTTACTCTAGTTCAGCCCGATACTAACCAAACGTCCGATTAGTATCAAATAATGGAAAATGACAACGAAAAAAGTCATTTCCCGAGAAATCTCACTTATTTTGGAGAATTTTCGAGGGATATCTGCTAGTTCCTGCGACAAACTTCTGCGCATAGTTCTGTGGGAATACAGAAATTAAGCAGTTCCTAGCATTTTTAATCAAACGTTTAAGTAGTATAGCACATAGGGTTTGGTAGCGAATTTTGGCTTTTTGGGCATCAAAGGAAGGGCCATCTAGTTCAAAAATTGGTAAAACCTTTACGGTTCTTCAATAACGAAGGATCTCTTTTTTATTTACCGAAGGAGTGGAAAAAATGGCACGTGTTTTATTTATTAATCCCGGATCGGAAGGACATATCAATCCAACTATTGGAGTTGTGCAAGAGCTAATTTCGCGCGGCGAAGAGGTAGTGTACTTTACAATAGAAGCTTTTCAAGATCGACTGGAGAGGACGGGAGCTATTGTACGAACCTTGGACGGTCAAAAAATTATTAAAGCCTTTATCTCTGGTGGAAGAAATCATTTACTTGAAAGAATTAACGGTCTATTACATACGGCAGATATTGTTATCCCTAGCGTGCTTGTACAGATTGAAGGCGAACGTTTTGATTACATCATCCATGATTCCATGTTTGGTTGTGGACGGTTACTTGCCCAAATCCTTAAGCTGCCTGCCATCAATTCTTGTACATCTTTTGCACAAACAAAGGAATCATTCGATAACATGTTGGAACAGCTTTCTAAAAATATTCCTACAGAAGTGGCTAATCAAATAAACGATGAATATCAAAGCCTGACCGCAAGGGTGAAGGAAAAATATAATGTCGAGATCCATTCACCTTATGAAGTGTTTTGTAATCCTGCGCCACTTACCATCGTTTATACAACTAAGGAGTTTCAACCTACTGGTGAAGCATTCGACCAAACTTTCAAATTTATTGGTCCATCTATAGCTTCACGCGGAATTCAAAAAAATTTTGACCTTACACCCCTCAAGGGGAATAGCCTAATTTACATCTCATTGGGTACTGTCTTTAACCAAGCCAATGATTTTTATAAGCTTTGTTTTGAAGCGTTTGGAAATTGCGATCACACGGTGGTCATGTCGATTGGGAACCAAACCCAACAAAACGTTTTAGGAGAGATCCCCCGAAACTTCATAGTGAAAAATTATGTTCCACAAACGGAAGTGCTAAAATACGCTAAATTATTTATCACACATGGTGGAATGAATAGTACCAATGAGGGTCTCTACTACGGGGTACCGCTCATTGTTCTCCCACAAAGTGAGGATCAGCCGATTATTGCCGAGCAAGTTGCCAAAATTGGAGCCGGTATGAAATTAGATATGCAAAGCTTGACTGCCAATCAACTACGTGAAGCCGCAGATCATGTGTTAAACGGCACGTCATTCCATAAAGCTGTTTCAAATATAAGGGCATCCATGCAAAAATCGGGTGGGTATCACCGAGCTGTTGAAGAGATTTTTGAATTTAAGCGTCAGTTTGATATATAGATATTAACCGCCATTATTTGGCGCGTTTGAATTGAATCTTTTTACAATGGTTATCCTAAGCGAAAGTGCGGGAAAAGGAGATTAGGTATGACCACCGATAAAAATTTAAATCCAATGAATGTGATGAAACCACTAAACATAAATCCAAGAATATTAGATGAGACCCAACCTTTAACGGCGTTTGAAATGGGTAAACTTTGGGCTACCTATATGGGAAATAGTATGTCTATACAACTCTTAAGTTATTTTCTTCATCATTGCGAAAATGAGCATGTTAGGATGCTATTGGAAAATGGTTTAGCGTTATCAAAGGATTTCACGCAGAGGATAGAAGGATTTTTTAAAAATGAAAATTTTCCTATCCCAATTGGATTTACGAAAGATGATGTAAATTTTGGTGCGCCCCGCTTATACGAAGATGAATTTTACGTTCACTATTTAAAATATGCTGCTAAGGCAGGTATGAGTCTTTACGCAGTAGCCGTTCCATTGGTCATGCGGGAGGATATAAGGGAGTATTTTATTTATTGTAATCAATGTACTATGGTCTTTTTAGGACAAATCAATGATGTTTTAATGGAAAAAAAATACATTGCTGCACCTCCGATTATTCCAACACCTGATGGAATTGAAAAGATTGATAAACAAAGTTTCTTAAATGGTTTTTTTGGAGATGTCCGACCATTACATGCATTAGAACTCATACATCTTTGGGATAACATTGAGAATAACGTAACAAGTATGGCATTATTATTGGGATTTCATCAGACGGTTCAAGATCAAAAGATAAAGGCTTTGTTTAAACGAGGGTTAGACATGACTGATAAAGCGGTGAAGCAGTATAAAGAAAAACTGCATTTAGAACACCTTCAATCACCAGCTTTCCTAGACCATTTGGTTACAACAACTACATATTCACCTTTCTCCGATAAAATAATGTTGTTCCATAAAGTGGACATGTTCGCAATGAAGATAAGATCATTTGGAAACTCTCTGGCGGTAACGGCAAGAAGAGATATAAATTTCTTGTATGGAAGAACGCTTAAGAACATTGGCTTATTTGTTGACGACGGTATGAATATCTTAATTGATAGAGGTTGGGTAGAATCCCCGCCAATAGCGTATGACAGGGACTTAAGATAGATTGAATTATTATTTGGAACAGTTTGGTTTTCCCAATGTTATATGTAATCCCGGGAGTGTAATATACAGAGATGATATTGTTAAGTAACTTACTTAAACTATCTGGTGCGTTGATCCAAGAAGGATTACGCACCTTTTTGTTGAAGTTATTAAACGAACGAAACAGTATTGTTGAAAAAGGAAATAGCTAAAAATTTGATGACAGACAGGAGTTAGATAAGATGATAAAAGGTTTCGGAGGAGTATTTTGGAGAACTAAGAATCTTGAAGTTATAAAAAAATGGTACAGTGAAGTGTTGAAGATTGAAGAAATTGAAAATTGGAATGGGACTGTGATTAAACCCCAATTAGGAAATGAGACTATCTTTTCTTTCTTTGCTGAAGATGACAGTTATTTTCCAACAGAACAGCAAGTGATGTTAAATTTCCAAGTACATGATCTAAACGAGACTATTAAGCATCTTGAACATATTGGTGTACCTCTTGCAAAGAAAAAAGAGATTAGTGAATTTGGAAAATTTATTTGGATTGAAGATCCTGAAGGTCGACTGGTCGAGCTTTGGGAGAAATAAACGGGTTGTAATTATTCATATTTTGTTGAAACGGGTGCGATTCTTCAGTAAGAAGGATCGTTTTTTCTTATTCAAGTAACGGGACAGGATAGTTGAGAAGGAATAAAGCCATACATTAGAGAATTATTTAAAAAAATGTTTATTGACAGTGAGGGGGAGGATGTTTAATGACATATAAAGACCGTATTTTTAAGAACAGGGTAAAGCCCATTGTAATTACTCAATTTATATTGATTATCCCAATGATAGTTTTTATATTTTTATCTTTTACGACATATCCCGTAAATTTTTTCTACTCTGGATTTGTAGGAATTATTCTTGCCATATCAATGTTTTTAATGGGAATAGAACAATTTATTTTAAAAAAGAAAGGATGGTCAATTTCTTTCTTTATACTATCGGTATTAATAATTTTAGTTGCAGTAAATAATTTTTATGTTTCAACCTTATAGAAATAGTCCGATTTTCTTTTTTAAAAGAATGATTGTGAAACATTACACTTAAAGTAACGGGGCAGGATAGTTCAATAAAATGCTAAAATATAGATAAATAAAACTGTCTCATTAGGGGGAGAAAAATGGGAGTTGTTTTTACGTTCTTAAGCATATGGATATGTAGTTTCCTCATTGCGAGAGCTTTTAGTCCCTATTCAAAAGCACACTGGAAAAATAATGGAATAATCACATTTGCACAATCATTATTAATCACAATATTGATAGTGTTTTTCTTTTAAAGTCTTCTTCGACTAACGGGGCAGGTTAGTTTAATAAAAGATGTTAAAATAAGGGTAATAGTTAGCTTGAAAGGTGGGAAGAAATGAACACCATTTTAGATGATTTTTTAGAACTAAAAGAGATATTAAACTCATTTAATGGACTGGAACAAAATTATAATTGGCTACTAACTGACCTGGATTGGTCTTATCCTGAAAATTACCTTGATTATTTTCAAGATTTTCGAGAATTCGAAGATAGTAATGGTCATAATAATTACTTGATTACAGGCGATAAGCTAATGCAACTTGCTAATAATAAAGATGTTTATTTTATTTGGGGTGTATTTTCAGCTTTTGAAAAGGACGAAATAATTGATTTAGATGAGATTAAAGGGAAACCGTATGCTGATGGAAATCCAAATTTTTGGGTTAAAAACCCACAAATCCAACATCCAAAGGCAGTTGTTGAATTAGTTTTTTGGGACTCCTCATCGATTCTACTTCTTAGCAAAGATAATACCTTCTCTAAAAATTTCCGAAACTCTTTTCAAGGTTGGAAAGATTTAAATTCCTACAATCTGTCGTAAGCCTCCTCAGCTACCGTGGGCAAGAGTGAAAGATGGGGTTGCTGCGGCGATCCCCTTTTTGTTATTGAACTATTGGAGCAGTTTAGTTAAAGAAGAGTTGTCTAGTTATTTAAGGTATAAGGGTCTTAGATTTAATAAAAGGATTGAAGAAAATGAACGAGATAACCTTTGAAAGTGATATATTCTTTTCCCAATTAGCAGTATTTCAGTATGGTTTAGAAAATCCATTTAACGATTGGAATGACATTCATATAAACCAAGGCTTTGCTTGGAGAGAAGGTTCTGTATCTTTTGGTACTCTTTCCGATGATGTAGAATGTAAAATTACTGTAAGAGTTACGGATAAGATAGAAGTAGATACCAATGTTATTAGGGCAATAGCTGTCCCTTTTTATATCGGTAACAAAGGAATTGAAGTTGGTTCTGTTATGGAAACAAAAGCGATTGATATTGAAGAAGGAATGTACGAGTTACTATTTACCGTAAAACGATTAGAAAATGGGTTGGGTGATTACTCATTTATATTCATAAAAAATAATAATCCCAAGGCGAATATTATCAAAGCAGATGATGAACTAAACCCACCATCAGTGTTAGTGATGAACGCTAAGCCAGCAATATAAGGAAGTCTTATTGAACTAACAGGGGCTTGAGTTAAAGATTGAGATGGCTGCGGCGATCCCTTTTTTTATTGCACTAACGGGGCAGGTTTGCAAATATAGCAATACCTTTATAGGGGTGGCCCTATTTGCATAGTATTTAGACTTTTTTCCAAAATACTGATTTTACCATTTTTAAATATATGCTAGGATTAAAATTAAATACTCAAATAAGGGGAGCCAAGAAATGAAAAGAGAGACGCAAACCACCTGTGAAGTGTTAAAAATAATTAATGAGACGTACTTGATGAATCGAATGAACTATATAAAATCAGGAAATAGATATTCAGAACCCACTATTACTGATGAAATAATATATCTGATACAAGAGTCGCAACCAGTCGATTCATTAATATTTCACAGTAAAAATGAGCCGGAAACAGGGGCAGATATTGAATGGTGGTTTTGGGATTATAAATTTAACAAAGGGATTGGAACAAGAATTCAATCTAAAAGAATGTATGACGATGGAAATTACCACGGATTAAATCATATAGTAGGAGAGAATGGAAAACAAGTAGATATTCTGATTAATAGATCTGTTAAAGAGGGAATGTTACCTTTATATTTTTTTTATAACTTTCTTACAAAAGATAAGGAATTACCTATTTTTCTTTTTGGTAATAAATATCATTGGACATTCTCTTTTGGAACTATTATTAAAGAAGTGATTGAAGAACAGATTCTTAAAAGAAAATTATCAGATAGCTCTGAATTAGTTATTAGCCCTGGAGAAATAACCATTGAATACTCTGAATACGAACCTCTAGTGTCCGGTATGGACTCTGTATTGGATCTACCGTGCAGAAATTCTTCAAAAGTTTTAGATGTATTAAAAGATTTTTTAAAGTATTCAAAGAAAAATATTCCAAATGGCTTCGATATTAAAGACTTTGAATTAGATCGTTTTATTAAACAAACTAAAGATATACCAAGATATGTAAGTGATATAATAAATGGAGATACTCAAAGGTTAAATTCTGTATATTATCCTGATTTACCAAAAATCGTAATAGTTACAGATGCAGATTTATCAGGACTTAAAAATGACATAATAAAAAATAATTAATGAATTTCTATTGTTGCAATCCTACGCAATGGAATACGGCCATATCGTAAAGATAAGCGGTATGGGATGATGGTTTCACAACGGAAATAACCAGCCACACATTACGCGGGTCCATTAACGAAGGAGCTGCGGATAGAGGCGAAGGCCGGAGAGTTTGAGCAGATTGCTGCCGGTGATCCCATTTTCTTGTTGTACAAACGCGTAGCAATACTTTAAGAATGGGGTCTCTTTTTTTCTTTTTGCACAAAAAAGATTGTGAAATGTTGTACTTAAACTATCGGGGGCTTATGTTTAATAAAGAGTTGCTGCGGCAACTCTTTTTCTTCTTCGCTAACGAAGCAGGTTAAGAATGAAAGCCTAAACTACTCCATTATTAAGTTAATGGTATCATTTGCTATTCCGTCACCTAATGCTTGTATATGTAAGTGGTGAAGAAGGGATGGACGGTCAATATTCCAAGTAAAAGTAAATAGATTATCTTTATCATCTTCTTTAATGTCATAGCCAATGAGTTTTCTTTGATTCCAGGTTTGAGTACCAGTTGACATTAACCAAAACAAGACAGTTTCAGTGTTTTCGGCGTTCACATTAAATGTTATCTTCTTTGTCCCTTTTGGTATTTGAACCCAGGTTCCTTTTTTGGGTAATCAGTATCAATGCTAGTTATGCTAGGTGGGGCTGGAACAACCTTTTGATTCCCGACAGGTTGTAATGCTGTTAAGAGACTTAAAACAAGACACGAATTCAATATCATCAATGGTGCTCACCTCAAGAATTAGTGTTTCCCGTTTTGGTATTTGTATTTGCTTGTTCCACTAACGGGTGCTTTACTTGAAGAAACTGAATTTCCGGCCTAAATGTTGTCCCTTTTTGCTGTTCTCTTTTTTCTTCAAGATTGTATTTTTTCAAACTTTTATGTTAAAGAAATCATTCCATACCAACTTTTCATTTCACTCTTTTTTTCATTAGCTTTTGATTGCTTGATTTTGCATTTTTTTAGGGATCCTTAACCCAAATTGTTTTGCTGGTATGATTTACTTAATGTTTGCGTCATCATAATAGTTTTAGGCTATATTAAATCCTGATGTTAATCCTTACGATAAGAAAACCGCCTCGTTGAAGAGGCGGCTTATTGAGCTATCGTATCCGTGGTAATCTGCTTTAGGAGAAAAGGTCATCTAACCGTCTGGTAAACCAGGGCTATGGCTCCAGAATCAAATGTCTTGTTTTCGATCAGTTTAAGATTGATCTTCTCCTTGAGACCTTGGAATAACGGCAACCCGCTGCCGATCAGGACGGGAGAAACTGTAATTTTATACTCATCTATTAAATCAAGCTGCATAAGGTAGTGTGCTAACCTAGGACTGCCGAGGATGACCATATCCTTACCTGGTTGCTGTTTGAGGTTCTTGATTTCTTCCTCGACATCTTCTTTCACCAATCTGGAATTGTTCCATTCGACTTTCTCCAACGTCGTGGAAAAAACGATTTTGGGTGTCTTTTCGATCCACTCGGCATGATTCCGTTCATGTTGCGAAGCTGAGGGGTCAGAAGGCACAGATGTCCAGTAACTGTGCATCATCTGATAAGTCTCACGTCCCCATATGACGGTGTCGGTAGTACTCAGAATTTCTTTCGCGTGTTTCTCCAAGTCAGCATCGTATGAAACCCAGCCAATGTCCATTTCACCATTCGGACCTTCTACAAAACCGTCAAGCGATGCGTGCAGAAATAGAACAAGTTTTCTCATTTTTAGTCTCCTTTGTTCATGAGGGATATTTTTTTTCATACTTCTTTACCTCTAATGTAAGTATAGCCAATTTTCTATAAATTTCGGTAAAAAAATTCTATAAGTTACACTATTTAAAATAAAATGTGCCAGCATCAGTCCCGTTTTGTTTTGTTAAATAGAAGATAGTGAAGAACTACACTTAACCAAACGGGGTGCTTTTGCGGAAGAACTGGCTGCCATTTTCGGCGGCTTTTCTTCTTGAACTAACGGAGCAGTAATGTGGAATAAGAAACTCGTTATTCTTTACTGCGTAGTAGACCTATACTGCGCAGCAAGGAGTCTTCACCTTATAATGATTATATGAAATTTAATTTAAGACACAACTCATATAAAATAATTGCAAAGCCAGTGGAAATTGTAAAAGAAAATAAAGTTTAGTATACAAAAAGAAACTTATACTAAATTTCTTCGTCTATACTTTCATAAATAAATTGACTGAAATATAGGATTACACAACTTTTTTACATTAAAAAATGGAGGAAGACAATGATAGAACAAATGACAAAAGAAAGCTTATTAACCCGATTGAAAGAGATATCAAAAAGTAATTTTGAAGTACCTAATCAAATTGATGCATTTAATTTTATTAAAGAAGTTTGTAAATGTTTAGGAAGTTCTGATCCAGTGCTTCGAGATGACCTAGGGTACACATTATTAGCAGAATGGGTTTATAAGAAAAAAATTTTAAATCACCAGCAATTACAAGAACTCTTTTGGTTGATTAATTCGGATAGAATGTGGTTTTACAGAATTGGAGAAAAGCATACCGAAAGTGTCTACATGAGAAGTTTTTCTAGTTTAGGTATTACCCTATTGCTACTAGTAGATAAAGATAACAGATTTCTAACTGTTCAGGAATGGAAAGACTTATTAGAACGTACTTTAGACTATTGTTCAGAGGAAAAAGATTTAAGAGGATATGACGAAAATAGCGGTTGGATACATGCAGCAGCTCACGTAGCAGATGTATTAAATGCTTTAGTAAAACACCCTAATTTTTCAAGGGAGTATACAAACTCTATTTTATTAGCAATAACTAAAGTAATGAATATTGCAGAGGATGTTTTTCAATATGAAGAAGACGAGCGATTATCAAGGGTCATCACAAATCTTGTGGAAAATAACTTTCTTACATTAGAAGAACTTAGTTTCTGGTTTAGACAAGTTAAATTAGTAAATGAACCATATATTCTAGGTATGAGAAAAAGAGTGAATTGGAAACTTCTATACCGTTCATGTTTTTCCCAATTAATTGATAGGAAACAAATTACAAGCATAATAGATCAGCCTATCCTAGATGTAAAAAATAAATTTGATGCTTGGTATTTGTAGAACAGAAGTGAGATTAATTTCATTAATTACATTTCAACTAATTGCTTTTCATTATTTTTTAACATTATTATCTAATTACAAGAATGAACGCTATTCCATAATCGGGTGCTAATGTTGAAGAAGAAAGATAAAACACAACAACCCCTATACTGCGCAGTACGACCATATTACGCATTCAAACGACAGTTATTTGAGCTAACTTTGTGAAGAAATGTACTTAAAGTAACGGGTGCGTTCCTTTAAGATCCGTCTGTCATTACGGTGGCCATTTTATTGAACTAAAGGGCAGGATTGTTGAAGAAGATATTTTTTAAATATAAAATGTTAAAGTACATAATTTGTATATATAGGGGATGGGAGAAATGATAAAGGGGCTTTATGAAGCACATTTACCTGTGAAAAATTTAGAAGTTTCAATTGAATTTTACCGAAAATTAGGTTTGAAATTAGCCTGGCGTAATGAAGACAGTGCATTCTTTTGGATAGAAGAAGGAAAAAGCTGGTTGGGATTGTGGGAAGGAAAGGAATACCAAACTCCATACCATCCTTCTTTAAGGCATATTGCATTTAGAGTCACATATCAGGATTTAAAAGAGTCTTTAAAATGGCTTGAATCCATCCAAGTTGAACCTGTACCATTTGGAAGAAGAACATCAATAGAACCATTTATAAGACCAAATCAAGGAAATGCATCGGTATATTTTAATGACCCAGATGGAAATAGTTTAGAATTGATGTGCTATGTTGACGTTCCAAATGAATTAAAACATATTACGGAGAAGTTGTCATTTGAGGACTGGGAGAATTTAGTTAATAATAAATTAAAATAATCAAACCCTCTTTTCCGTGATATTGTGAAGAAACGCACTTAAACAAACGGGTGCTTTAATACAACAAACGGGTGCTTTAATACAACAAAGGAGTTGCAGTGATGCAACTCCTTTTGACTTTTGGGACAACTGAATTAAAGTCTTTTAAAAAAAACATAGCTAACTTTGTCATATTCCATTTTATTTTCATAAAAGCGATGGGCTTCAATTCGTTGCAAACCTGATGAGAGCGAGACAATATCATAGCCATTTTCCTTTGACCAATTGTGTACATAGTCTAGGAGGGCTTCGCCATATCCTTTTGAACGACAATCTGAATCTGTAACTAAATCACAAACCCAAATGAACCTTCCGTTGTACAAGGTGATCATAGGCATAAAACCGGTCACTGCTACCAATTTTTCATTATCATATAAAGCAGCCATTTTATAATCGTTCTTTTGTTTAGCTTCTTGGACCAATTGAAGGAATTGCTCTTCATCCAAATGGGTCCTCAATTGTTTCATCACTGGATAGGCTTCCTTCCAGTCCTTCTCGGTTTCCAAATCCTTTATGATAATTCCTGTTTGATTTAGCATTTATGTTCATCTCCTTATAAGGTTCTTACATATTATTAAATCAAAATCTGGTATAATCTAAAGTGTCAGATAGAATCATTTTAATGGTGCCAGTTTCGTTGTGGGAGAGAAGAAATATGATTGAAATAACACCTGTTTTGAATAGTGAAAACGGGGAACCACTGTACTTGCAACTAGCCAATTATATTAAACAAGAAATTTTATCCGGAAGGATCAAACCAAAAGAAAAGTTGCCTTCAAAACGAAAATTATCGAATTACCTTGCACTAAGCTTAAATACTATTCAGTCTGCATACGACCAGTTATGTGCGGAAGGGTATGTAGAAAGTCGCCCTCGAAAGGGTCTATTTGTTGCAACCTTTGATAACGACATAATCTTTAACCAAAAAAATCTTGGAAAAATGGATTCAAAAAGCCAGCAAGTAGAAGTCAATGCCAAGGTAGATTTCAATTCGGGTAAGGTTGATTTAGAACACTTTCCATACTCTACTTGGAGAAAATTAACCATTCAATCATTGTACCAAGATCAGGGAGAATTATTTTATAATGGAAGTCCTCAAGGTGAACTGCTTCTGCGTGAAGAAATTGCAGCCCATCTTTATGCGTCTAGGGGCGTTAGATGCTCTGCCGAACAAATCATAATTGGTGCGGGTACCCAGGTACTTATTGGATTATTATGTATGTTAATCGGTAAAGAGCATATCGTTGCTCTTGAGAATCCTGGCTTCCATAGAACGAGAATTACATTACAAGATCTAGGAGTCAATACGGTTCCTATACCTCTCGACAAAGATGGGATTATTATAAACGAGTTAAAAAATTCGGATGCCCATGTTGTTTATGTGACACCGTCTCATCAATTTCCTTATGGGATGATTATGCCTATTTCAAGAAGAATGGATTTGTTAAAATGGGCAGAAGAAAGAAACGGATATATTATTGAAGATGACTATGACGGTGAATATCGATATAAAGGTAAGCCTATTCCGTCCTTACAAGGGCTAAGTACAAAAGAAAGTGTCGTGTATTTAGGAACATTTTCGAAGTCATTGATTCCATCAATCCGTATTAGCTATATGGTGTTACCATCCCCGCTGCTGATAAAGTATCAAGAGCACTTCACGATTTATAAGCAGACCGTTTCGCGGCTTCACCAGGATACTCTATTTCGTTTTATGAAGGAAGGATTTTGGCAAAGTCATTTAAATAAAATGAGAACGCTTTATCGTAAAAAGCAAAGTACCTTAATGTTAGCCCTTAACAATTATCTTGGACAAAATGTAAACATAATCGGTGAAAAATCAGGACTTCATATTGTATTGGAAGTAAAAAACAATATGGAGGAAGAAGAGTTAATTAACACAGCTATGAATGTTGGTGTAAAAGTTTATCCATTATCAATATATTACAGTGGAACAACTAACGTAGGTTCTAGAATCTTACTAGGATTTGGGGGACTAACGGAAAGTGAAATCATTACAGGAATTAAGTTATTAAAAAAGGCTTGGAGAATTTAGATAATGACACATGTGTTTTCAATAAGGTTAGACCTTATACAATTATGAGTAAAAACAAGGGGGAAATAAATATGACAAAGATAAAAATGGAGTTGTCACTAGAACAACGCGAAGAACTACTCAGTACATTGAAAGCCCGTTTTGAGAAAAACATGAACCGACATGAAGGTCTTGAATGGGATAAAGTTCAAGCTAAGCTCGAAGCCAATACGGAAAAACTGTGGTCGCTCAATGAAATGGAGGCTACTGGCGGTGAACCAGATGTTGTTGGCTATGATCAAGAAACGGGCGAATATATTTTTTATGATTGTTCAACGGAAAGTCCTAAAGGTCGCAGGAGTGTTTGTTTCGACCGTGAAGCGTTGGAGTCAAGGAAACAACACAAACCAGAAAATAGCGTGATGGATATGGCAACGGCCATGGGCATTGAGCTTTTAACGGAAGAACAATACCGGGAGCTACAGAAACTAGGAAACTTCGATTTGAAAACGTCAAGCTGGGTGCAAACACCTGCTGCTATTAGAAAACTTGGTGGGGCCCTTTTTTGTGATCGTCGCTACGACACTGTCTTTGTGTACCATAATGGAGCAGAATCCTATTATGCTGCAAGAGGTTTCCGTGGCGCGCTAAGGGTCTAAATTGATGCAAGTGCCAAGGGGACGGTTCTGGTGGCACTTTTTTATGAGGATGTAGCCAACTCTCGACAATTTTTTTTGCCTTACGCCACTGATGTAAAGTATTCACCCTTCTTTTAATTAAACGTTTGTTTACATTCGAATGTGGAGGAATAAAAGAGATAGAAGTCGATTTGAGAGAAATATGGATTATTTTGTAGAATAAGAGGAGAATTCTGCGGAAGGTTGGCCGACAATCTTTTTATGCGATTTGTGAAATAAATAGCTTTATAAATGGGTTTATACCCGTTTTAACTAAACGATTAAATAGTATATCAAATACGGAAAATCATCATTTTATGGCGAAAAAGACGGTTCTTTTGGCAAAAAAACCACGAGAACCGTCCCTATGGCATTCAAGAACGGGACAGGAAGGAGCATCACATGAGGATTATCGATGAGTACTTCGAAACAGCGATGGAAGCCTGGAGTATGATGCAAAAGACTTCTGATGATGAAGGAGCAGAATGGGCAGAAAGATTTGAACGCTACTTTTATGAATTTATCGATGAATTGAAGAAATGGTGGGCCACTCTTCAGCCAAAGCCAACGAATCTAGATGAGGCTGAGGAATTACCTGAAATTAAAAAGTGGATGGAGAAAATCCCTGCTCCTGTACAACTTAATTTTCTTACAGAATTAGAGGATATTTTGGATGGATTTGATACAGAACGTTTTGATTAAGAAGTCGATCTATATATTTTTGAAGAAGGACGTCAGGGCTATCCCTTATCACATAATTATCCAGAAGAGTCTCTTTTAAAAAAGACTTACATAGACCAATTCGGTGAATACCAATTAGACTCAAAAAAATGGAAAGAAGAGCTTTCTAGACGTATCATTGCATCCAAACGAAGTGTTACGACATTCGTTAAATATTAATATCCTGCGATCTCATGGCTCGAAGTAGAAGCAGGAAATTAACCGTTTATTGCGGAATGAATCATGCAAATCTAGAAATCTACATAAACTAACGGAAGCATTTCTCAAAAAGGAGAAGTGCTTTTTTTGTTGAATTTAATAACAGGATGTTTATTTTTGGAAGGGGATTATCAATGAAAAAACACGTACCAACTGTCCTTTTTCTTTTCCTTATATTATTATCTTGTTCACAAGACCAAAGAGAATACTTGATCGAAGGAACAATAATAAAAATAAATGAAAAAACTGGAGAAATAGATATAAAAGGTACTATGGTAGTAACAATGTCACCTAGAAATCCAGAGAGAGTCGGAGTGAAACTTGGATCTGAAGTGCAGCATATCTTAGTATCAAATCCTAAAAAATACTTATTGGGTCAACAAGTAAAAGTCAAAGTAATAAGTGATTATGGTAATGACTCTTGGGACTTAAATAGTTTAGATTTTGAAGTGGAGCTTATCAAGTAACTACCTTACTGCAAGGAGGTATATGAAAGTCAAGGAAAGGTGGCTTTTGTTGATACGGGGAAGTTAGAAAATAAGGAATTCAACCAGTCAATGAAGTATCCTACTTAGAGGAGAAAATAAATGTGCAATTCGGATAGCAAAAACAAGTATGTCATTCACTTAAAAAGAACATCACAATATGTTAATAGATTGAGGAAATTTAAAGTCTATTTAAACAATGAATACGCCGGAGATATTGGTAACGGGGAAGAAATCGTGTTACCAGTTGAGAAAGGCAGTTATCAGATTTTTGTACAAGTTGATTGGGTGAAAAGTGAAGTATATAAATTAACCATTGAAACAGGGGAAGAGGTTCATTTATTGTGTGGTTCGCCATTAAAAGGTGCAAAACTATTTATTCCTTTCATTTCTCTCTTCTTAATTGAGCAGTTATTCATTAAAGAAGTAACATCATAATTTAGGGGCGATTACATTGATTAAAAATCTAGACATTATAACGGATAAGACGAAGAGTTTTTCAATGCATTCTGATATTAAGTTTATTGTTGGATTCTTTTTGAGTTTTCAAAGTGAATTTTCTGAAGGTTCTTCTGTACTTGATATCGAGTTTCTTATTGAAGTGGAAGAAAGGCAATATGTTACCCGCATACGCTTCTATAATCCTGAGAGTATCAAGTTTGAAAGTGGAGGGCCATTTCACCAAATTGACCTTGATATTCACGATATTAGAGATAGAGGCTGGGAAGAGAAGAAGTACGAAGTTATTGATTATGAAGAGAGTACTCTTCACTTTTATTGTTCGGAAATTGAAGTCATTTTTATTAAAGAAACGCATTATTTCATTTAGTTTTAAACTAGCGGGGCGGGATATGAAATGAATTTAAATAACTTTAGAATCGTCGAAGTATCTAAAGATAAAATTGGAAGCTACATTAAACTGGACGTTCAGCTTCCAGATGGAGATTGTATAATTCGTTGGGATTTAGATGAGATGACTTATAAAAATATTCAGGAAGTTGTATCTAAAAAACATTTTGATTCACTGGCCATAGACAACCGATATGAGATTCTCCCCTATGTTTCTACTTACCAGGAAAGACCAAACAGTCAACCATATTTCAATGGAGTAATTAGATGTATCCAAGGAAATCGAGTGGCAAAAGTTGAATTCCCATGTTCGGAAAGATTTGCTGGAAATATGGAATGGTTCAGAAAAGAAGTAAAAAAGCTGGAAGATATAAAGCATTTATTTTGGGAGAATTTTTGTTAAAAATCATTACTTCAATTGTTGAAAACTGACAAGCTCTTTCTTTTACAAAATACGTTGTAGGAAAAAGGTGATTTTTTTATGAAAATAAAAGTCAAACTTGAAGCTATCATTGAGGAAATGGAATTAGCGTTTGAAGAGTCACGTTCATTACTAAATACTAAAACAGGTGAAATCGTCTTGCTTACGTCGGATGATTTGAATGCTGCTGAAGATGAAGAACCCTTTGAGCATTTACCAGAGTGGCAACAAGAAAATAGAATGATGGCAATGGGTGTGGTTGAGAACTATGATAATTATTTAGAGTTACCTACGAAATACGATGTGAATGAATATGACATAATGGAAAACTTCTGTTTTACAGTCCGGGACCCACGAAAGCAGGATCGCTTACTTAGAGCAATTAAGGGAAAGGGTGCTTTTAGAAGGTTTAAAGACAATATAATTGATTTAGGCCTAGAAGATCAATGGTATTCCAATCGTTCGGAGTGTTTTAAGGAAATAGCGATGGAATGGTGCCGGGAAAATAACATAGAATGTATTGATTAAAGTTAATTTTATTGAACTAGGCGATTCTTCATGAAGGGTCGCCCTTTCTCTTCCTTGTGTAAAACAGCTTTCGAAAAAAGGGGACAGTCCCAGAATAGTATGTCAGGGGATTATGCAGATTTGTACATATGGTTAAAAAGATGAGGGATGAGATCGCTGCGGTTTCATCCTTTTAATATGAAATATTTCTACTAAAAAAAACAAATAAATCAAAATATGTAATTATTTTCTTTTTTATTATTGTGATTAGAAGTATAATAGTTTTCCTCATCAACTGAATTATGGCTAAATGCAAATAGGATTGGAGTGATTTTCATGATTATTAATCAACGAGATTTCAATGTTAAAGGTTTAGACTACGTGATTAGGTCTGCTGTGGAAAGTGACGCAAGAGATTTGTCAGAATTAAGAGTTGAGATTGATGGAGAGACCGAAAATATGGACAGAGAAAAGGGAGAGGCGTTCATAGACCAGGCCGGTTTTGAAAAGATTATTGAAACGGATACTAACCATCTAAGACGTTTATTTTTAGTTGCAGAAGTGGACGGGCGAATCGTAGGTTATTCAAGATGTGAAGGCCATGATTTAAAAAGGTTCTTACATAAAGTGGAGTTTGGTTTAGGTGTTTTGAAGGATTTCTGGGGATATGGGATTGGAAAGAATCTAATGAAAGAAACTATTTCGTGGGCTGACGCCAACGGCATTAAAAAAATAGTGTTAAATGGTGTTGTGGAAACGAATGAAAAAGCGATTGAACTGTATAAAAGGCTCGGCTTTGAAATTGAAGGTCTAATGAAAAACGACCGAATCCTTTCAGATGGAAAATACTATAACACTTATACGATGGGAAGATTTAAGGAATAGTTTTTGTTTTGGGGACAGTCCCCCGGCGCTTTAGCGCAGTGGGGGACTGTCCCCTGAGGGGGGATTATTATTCATCCAACAGAGTTTATAGAGATTCTGATTGTTGGTAGTGTGATTGCGTCCATTTTAATCATCTCACACTTCTTAAGAGGCAAATGGAGAAAAATAGGTTGGTTGGCAGCGGTTGTTGTATTAGTAGCCTATTGCCTATTTTTTGTAGCTCGTCCTTACTGGATTGATGCACAAATTGACCATAAAGTGAAACTATTGAAGCCCTATTTGAAGGAGTATTACCCTGACGAGGAATGGGTTATTTCCACGGTCCCTCATCGTAATGATGGTTTTAAATATCTAAACCCCTATATTATTAGTGTTGTTTTTGATAGTGAACCCGAAGTTATCTATGGTTATCGGGTAGAAAGTAAGGACAATATCTATCAAGTTAGTTACACGACAAGCAAGGGGTTAGGAGAATTAAAACATTTAGAAGAGAGGAATAAATAATTTTTGGGGATTCAACTTGAATGAAGGTGTGGGAAACCCAATATTTAACTGCGATTTGATAAAGGTACATGGATGATGTTTTACATTATTGTGATGATTATATAGATAATATCAGCTTTCTATTTATACAAGGGACTTTGAATTATACAGAAAAAGGGTGTTCCGTTTGACAGGAACACCCTTTTTCCTATGCTTATTTAAACACTAATACTTTTCCAACGGTCCCATCGGAACTTTCACCAACAACACGGAATTTTAATCCGAAAGTAGGGATGTTACGGCCAACGTCAACTAATCCAGGGTTTGAGAAATCAGCGCTGTCATCAAATAGTGGGTTGCGCTGAGTAAAGTTATCTTTCATTGTAAATTGTCCAGGGTAGTTTACGAACATTTTTTCTGTTTTGCTTAAACCAAATGCAGCATCATGCATTTGGTAGCGATTCCCACCAACAGTTTTGTCGCTCCAAGATAACGCATGCTGATCGGCATCGACTACTCCTAGGAAGCCATCTCCAGGATGAATTCCTGTCCAGTTATTATCAAGAGATTCATCGACATACCAAACTACTAAGCCTTGGTCATAAGACATTAAGCTTGCCCCGCGGCGAAGATGAGCTAATCCCGCATCTACTCCGTTGTGAGATCTCCATTCCAATAGGTAGTACTGAGGAGATGAGAACTTACCTTCATCCTTTGTAAATCCAGCCATTGTAAAAGAGGAAACTCCTTCTGCATCATCAGAAATAAGACTACCCTTATCTGTTGTTACAGAAATATCATCCACATAAAAACCAGGCATAGCAGCAGCAACATCTGTCCAATAGTTAAATTTGAGTTCAACCTTTTTGCCCTTATATGCAGATAAATCAAATGTCGCATCTACCCAACCGTTTGAAGAACCAGTGATGCCGTATCCAGGGTTTTGGCTATTAGGATTTGTGTCTGTTGTGATGTTTCCTGGAATAGAAGTCCATATCTCAGAACCTTCTTCTTTTACTTGGACAGAACCATAATCCCAATCTTCTTCAATGTTATACCAAGTTTTAAATTTTAATTCCGCAGTTGTTGCACTTGTGAGGTCTAGAGAGGTGACCATTGAATTATCCAGTTCATCACCGCTGCCGCTAAAGTATTCATAGGTTCCGCTTGCAGGGGTGTTAACTACCGTTTTCTTGTCAGGTAAATCGATACGAACAGCATCGTTATTTGTACCCTTTGTTGCTGCTTCATCAAGTAGGAAAGTGGAACCTGCCTTTGTGATGGCAGCCTGGTTTACGGTTGTTCCACTTAACCAATTCCCGCCATGTAGGCTTTGTAGCATTTGTTTAGCATATGGACTAAAGCCTGGCGGTTCTGTTCCAGGAACATCCCCTGCCCAGCTGCCACTAGACATAATGGACCAATATCCAATTGGTTCACCGGCACCGCTATACATCGTGTCGTATTCATCAGGAAGACCTAAGTCATGCCCATACTCATGTGAAAACACACCGGCTGCTCCGTCTTCAGGCTCGATGGTGTAATCCCAAGCGCCTAACACACCACCCCATCGATCACTATCGGAGGTTGCACCTGGAACAGCAACTGGTCCGGTAGAAAGCTTGGAACGGTGTGACCAAATGGCATCTCCGCCTAATTTTCCACCGCCTGCTTCTTCACCGACACCGGCATGAATCACCATTAAGTGGTCAATAATACCATCTGGTTCATGATAGATGCCATCTCCATCGTAATCATCGCGGTCCCAAGCATCGTAATCACTTAAATCGATGTTAGGATCTTGTGCTGCTTTTGCAAGAGCTTCCCTAACAAGTGTCCTTGGTCTGCTATCACTTCCATCTGGGGTAGGATAGTTACCACCATAATACGCTGCTTCATGATTGGCTGTATACCACCCTGCAACAGTTCCTTCCACCGTGTAACTTCCGCCGGATTGCTCCTCGTAGTATTGCTTCATGGAAATAAGATTCTTTCCGTTTGGACCTTCATAGCCGTTTTCCCCAAAGAGCATATTTTGGAAGTGTTCATTTGAATAGTCTTCATAGAACATACCAGTTTCATCTTTTGTAATGGAGTTGTGTGTATAGTCAGGAAAATCTATTTTTAAGACCAAGACTTTATCACTGCGTTGACTGCCATCATAATTTTCCTTTTGAACAGAATCTACGGTATCTTTCTTAGTTTGTCCTAGTTTGTTGCCGTTTCCATTTTTAAGGCTGTTATTTTCAAGCTTATTAGTATTAGCAAGATCAGCAATAGGTTTCGGTAATTTGTCTTTTGATTTATTTCCTTTGGTTTTCAATTTTAAGTAGTTTTGCAATGCTTTTTCCGCTTCACTTTGACTAGCGTTTTTTGCTATTTTTCCTTCGCGTTTTAGCATTTCTATTAGTCTCTCATCATTAGCGATAGCAAGGTCAGAAGTTGTGTGGTATGGAGCAAATTTTTTTGAGGAATTAGCCTTCACACTGGGTGTGGCAGCTACAACGTTGAACAGTCCTAGACCTAGGGACAAAGTAAGTGCTGTGGAAAGAATTTTCTTTTTCTTCATAAGTTCCTCCTAATAATTTTTATTAAATCCCTCTGCATTCTTCCGTTACAAAGAGAAGGAAGTCTATGTACCTATCCTCCTTCTATAGTCTAGTTTTAAAGATACAAATAATAGGAAGAATTTCGTATCTCTAGCAAATATTATAATAATCCTTAGATTTAATATTGTAAATATTTAGAATATTTTACGACAAAACTAGTTATATTCTTGCAAAAAACCAAAGGATATTACTAATTTTTAAAACAACTTAATTTTGTACATTTTGCAGCAAATGGAATATGTAGGAGGTAAACATAAGAGTTGAAAATCACCAAGGGTTATCCAACTATCTTCATCTATCAGTTCTTTTACAATTGAAATTTTTAGGTAGGAATTCTTACCAACATTATTCTGATCTTGGGCAGTTAGGAGATTGGTTAGGAGGTTCATCTCCTCCTTTTTTTACCTTTGCTAGCCTTATCATTTTAGTTGCTACTTTTCTAGTACAAATGAAACAAATAAAAGATGGTATGAAGATAAACTAGGTCATTATTTTAGACCCCTTAATCGGATTTATAAGTTTCTTGATAGTAATAAAGAATTAACTGATGATGAAACGAATGATTATTCAGATCTGATAAGAGCTCAGTTATCTAAGTTCGAAGAAATTATTATTCTTTATAATGTGTTGTTAAGTAAGCACGGAGAGAAGTTTTTTTACTATGTAGAGAAGTATGATCTTTTGGAAGGGCTAATTGATGCACCAGGAAATCTAGAACATAAGGAACACCTGTATATTTACTTAGCAAAAGTAAAGGATGCTAAGAATGCAAGTAAATAGGTGCTCAATTGCAGACAGTCCCTATTTTTTAAAATATACTTCAAATTCTCGACATTCTTTTTGGTGAATTAACAGTAAAAATCCTTTATATACAGGGATGCAGCTCGATACTATTCAAACGTCCGATTAGTATCGAAAAGGATAGAAAAACAGTGAAATAGGTCATTTCCCAAGAAATCTATCTTATTTTGGAGAATAATATAAGGGGATTTAATCAGATACACGACGAATTTTTGAGGTTAATTTGGGGGGATATCCCTCTGTAATGAGGTTTCTAGCAATTTTAATCAATCGTTTGAATAGTATAGCACATAGGGAATCATAACGAGTATTGTAAACTTGTCAAAAAATAAAAGCCTAGCAAATGCTAGGCTTCATTGATGTTGGGCGAATATTTGAAAGTATTTACAAAGTCAACGAGGCAAGTTTCGCAGATGTCAAATTTCCATAGTTGTTCATCATACATTGAACCATACCCAAAGGACAAAGAGAAGGATTGGAATTCTCCGTATTCCCAGCCATCTTCAGATATTTTTCTCGACATTCCACATTTGTTGCACGTTATACCGGTAGCAACTTTTTTTGTTTTTGTTACTTTTATTTCTTCATATTCTTTCATAAAACATCCATCTCCCATTCATACAAATGCAACTTCGATCTACTATCACTTATTAATTGGAGCGTTTCCTAAAGATCTATCTAATTTTTCTTCGATTCTATCTAATTGTTCTTTTCTTTTCTTAGAAGAACGAACGATAAATATTATTGCTACTATGATTGCGATAGGAAATAAAAGTGCAAATAACTGAAAAATAATGTCTCCAATGTTCAACCTTCTAACACCTCCCCTGTAATTTTAATAAGTTATAAAAGCCGTTTGTGTTTTCTCTAACTATTATTACGAATTACTTTGGTAAAAGGTTTCAGGTTGGGGACTGTCCCCCTTAAAACAGGAAATGTGTTATAATAACTTAAACGGATGTTTCATAGAGGCGGTTCTGGTAGTTTTTGACCTTTGAGGTGTTTTTTATGAACTACGAGAACTGTTCCTGTGGATGGGTAGACCCAGCTTTTTCAAAGTTGGGTCTATCCGTTTTTTTAATAAAAGTTTATTTAGAACCATAGCAAACAAGAAAGCAATATAGCAAGAAGAAGGATATATAATGAGGGATACACAGATTGATAAAAAAACAGAGGGCGCTTTACTGCGTGCGTTACATAATGCTAAGGCATATAGCCGACAAATGCAAATAAAAAGAGAGAAGCAGCTTTGGAAGGAGATTAATACTCCATGCCGCCTCAATGATGTATTAAGTTTATTAAAGAAGAATGAATTGGATAGTATCCGTAAAAGACTTGACCTTAAAGGTCTTAGTTCCCTTAATAAGGGTGCGTTGACTGTCGAGCTTGAACGATTGATTCCGGTCCATTTCAAAAAGTTCCTACATATGTTAGATCAAGAGAGATACGATCTGATTCGTGAAATTGTTAAGAGTTCTAGATATACTATTTCAAGTGGTGGATTTCCTATCTCAAAGATTGAATCACTCATGGAGTGGGGGATTATTTTTCCAGGTGTTGATCAGGACCAAAAGTTTCTGACTATGCCTTCGGAGCTAATCGCTCTTTTTACAAAAATGGATGGGCCTGAGCTGAAGAATATTATTCTTCGGAATACCGAGTGGATTCGCCTGACTCATGGAATGCTTTATTATTATGGGGTAATGGATACTTCTCTTGTTTTAGACAGAGTGAGCCAGCTAACTCAGCAAGAAGTAGATTCTTTAGATTACCTGAGGGTTTTCTCTGCTGCAAGTACCTATTATAAGCAAGTGAAATTTTCTTATATGATACATGGATTAGAAGACTATCGCGTACAGGATGCTAAGGAATTAATGGACGAACAGAACAAGAAAGCGGCTATTGATTATTATCCGTTTACAAAAGAACAGCTGTCAAAAGCGGGAGAACCTGGTTTTATTGAGCGAACTCCTTCCATGGTAAAGTTCTTAGACTTTCTATTCGAACATTATGATCTAACCCATTCAGAGACAGAAGATATAGCCTTAGAGCTAATTAATATCATCAATTTGGATGAACATCCGTCGATAATCATTAAGTACTTAAGCACCCGCTTGGAGTTCCCAACTTTTGAATTCGTACAGGAGATCACAGCGTTGGTAATGGAGTTATATAACCAGACTCGCATGTGGGCACTAAAAGGATATGCGCCTTCAGAGCTGGCTAAAGAAGAAAAGAAGGACTTGCTTCCACTACCATCTGATGATGAAAACAAAAAAGTAGGCCGTAATGACCCGTGCCCTTGTGGAAGTGGGAAGAAATATAAGAAGTGTTGTGGAAAATAAGTTGGTTTGGGGACAGTCCCCCGGCGCTTTAGCGCAGTGGGGGACTGTCCCCACTTTATTTTTCAATCCTGTAAAACTTTTCTTAGAGATATACGTCTAAACATCAAAGCTCTTTAAAAGGGGGATGAAGGTGTCGGATCTACGAGATAGAGACATATTGAGTTGGTATGAGGAGTTTAACGAACCTCTTTTTAAGTATATTTTTATGATGATACAAGATTACCAGCAAGCGGAAGATTTACGGCACGAAGTCTTTTTGAAGGCCTATATTCATTATGATTCCTTTCGGCGTCAATCCAACCCAAAAACATGGCTTTATAGTATCGCGCATAATCTAACCATTGATTTTATTCGAAAGCGGAAGCCAATCTTGCTTTTAAAAGAAGCGTTTTTGTTTAAGAGGGATCCGAATCCGTTACCTGAAGAAAAGATAGAAATAAAAGAGAGCGCATATGAACTTTATAAAGCATTAGGGGCCATTAAAGATTCCTATCGGGAAGTGATTATCTTGCGGAAAATTAAAGAGTTTTCGATTGAGGAAACAGCGGAGGTTTTAGGCTGGTCTGAAAATAAGGTGAAATCTACTCTTTATCGAGCGATTCCTGCATTGGAGAAGCAGCTGCTAAAGGAGGGATATCTGCTTGAAGAAACCATATAAGGGGAGTATATTGGATAGCGAGTTAGCTCATTTAGAGACAGATATCGTATGGAAAAACGGCCAAAGTGATGAGATGAAAGAGAGATTGATTACGGATTTACATAAGCTTTCCCAAAAAGCCAGGCGAAATAAGGTTTTTGCATTTCCTGTAAGGATGTGTGTAGCGGCAGCCGTGCTAGTTATAGCCTTTGTTCTTGTCAAACAGGAAGATTTCAGTGGTGATCATTCATCACGCAGCTCGTACCCAGAAGGGATAAACACGTTCGAGCAACCGACACAAAATAAAGATGTATCCGTTACTTTTTCAAGTGAAGAGCAAGATTTGATCGAAAAAGGTAACAGCAATCAGGAACGCTTTTTAACAGAAGAAGCTGTTATTCCGTCTACGGTTATCCTTCCTTCGATTGCAGGAAAACTAGAGATCGCTGCAACGAAGGATCAGGGCCGGGTTCTAGCGAGAGTCACTTATCCTGTTAAAGACGGAAAATCCTTATCGATTGAAACGGCTATTAATCAACATGGTTCTGCGAAACGGGCTTATGATTCGTTAGTAAAAAGGTATTCCGGTTTTAGCTCTTTGTTAACCATTGGAGGTCACCAGGCCATCTTGATAGACCCTGTTAAAGCAGATGGGCGCCATCAGTTAATTTTAGTCAGTGAGGGATATATCTATTCTATTTCGGGTGGAAAAAGTAGTGACGATGTGATAAAACTGGCTAAGTCCATTCAATTTACTAAATAGTTTTTAATAGAGAGGTGCTTGTATGAAAATCGATTCACCCAGAATTTCACTTAATCTATCGACTAAGAAGTTCCATGATATCTTTTATGAAGAGGATTCCATCTTAGAAATGTGCACCATTGTAGATTCTGAGTTTGAAAATGAAGTGGTTGATCGCGTGCGAATATCGAATGCAGTGGTGAAGAATTGCAGGTTCAACCAAACGGATTTTGGTAGTGGCGATTTTACGGATGTGTGTTTTGAAAACTGTGATTTTTCGAATGTCAACTTGAGTAAAGCTTCTATACATCGAGTAGAGTTTAAAAATTGTAAGCTGGTCGGTGTGAATTTTACCGAGTCCAGCTTTGGTAATGTTGGATTTACGAATTCGGTGTTAAACTTGGCGACCTTCGGAAATTCGAAGCTGGAGAAGGTTGTATTTCAGGATGTATCTTTAAGAAATACCGATTTTTATGATTGTAAGCTTAAGAAAGTTGACTATCAATTCTGTCAGTTGGATGGAGCAAACTTTGATCAAACATCACTAAAAGGAATCGATATTAGTTCCTCCACCTTTGATACACTCACAGTTTCCATGGAAAAACTAGTTGGCTGCAAGGTATCCTCTCACCAGGCCATACAGTTTGCTGCATTGATGGGATTGGTTGTTAAGGATTAGAAAGGTTTTTGGGGACAGTCCCCCGGCGCTTTAACGCAGCGGGGGACTGTCCCCACTTTTTTTTTGTCATCAGTTTCTCTTTTCCGATATCCAAAAAGGAATTTCCTCGAAATATGTAGAATGCAATAAAAAGCATGTATTTAGGATGAAGGGGATTCTGATGGAATTAATAGCTATTAAACAAAATATTAAAAGGTCTTTACTATCACTACCGTATCGGGTTAAATTAGTTCTCGTTTTCTCACTACTAATTTTGATTACTGGAACCCTTCTTGGAAGTATTACTTATTATCAGGTTGCGAAATCAAGCCAGGAACGTACAGAGGAATATCAAATCCAATTAGCTGATCAAATAAATAGAAATTTAGATCGATATCTAAAAGAAATGCAAATCATTTCATTATCTCCCCTTTACAATCAAGATGTCATGGATACTTTAAAAAATCATCAAACACCGAGTAATAAGACCATGTTTCCACCGGCAAATGAAAGAATCACGTTATGGCGATATATCTCTAGTTTTATCCATATGAGAGATGAGATTAAAGGAATACATATCATGGCCAATGATGGGACCATTTTTAGTAATCTAGATTCAAATACTGTTATGTTAAAGGTATTTGAAACGAATAATGAATGGGTAGGGAAAATTGAAGAGGCTGATGGAGAATGGGTGTTACTTCCCCTCCATAAACCTAATTATTATCTACGAAAAGATGTCACGGTTTTTTCTGTTGCTAGGCTTATTAGGGACCCGGCATCCTATAAACCCCTTGGCATTATAAAAATTGATTTAAAACAAGAGTTAATACAAGAAATTTTAAGTAAGACCAATAAATCAAGTCGCATTTTTATTTTGAACAAAGAAAACCAATTCATTTATCCAACTAAAAAAGATAAACTCCTTGGAAACTCTATCTTATCTGAAATTAAAATGTTCAAAGAAAACAATCATATGAAAATTCCCATTGATGGAATTAACTATTTGGTAGTTTTTAACGAATCCCCCTATTCAGGAGTTAAGACGATTATGTTAACTCCAAGTGCAGCGATATTAAGTGAAGTGAACCACCTTCGTAAAGTGGTTTTTATGGTCGTTTTAATAGGCATTTTAATCTCTTTTCTATTAGGTTTTATTTTATCGAAGCCTTTGGTAGGATCCATCCATAAATTAAGAAGGGCTATGGAAAATGTTGAAAAAGGCAATCTGAATCAAAGAGTTAATATCCTATCGTATGATGAAATAGGCCAGCTTGGAAAAGGTTTCAATCATATGATTAACGAAATTGACCGTCTTGTTTCAGAGGTATATAAAACTGGTTTACGCGAGAGGGAAGCTGAGATCAAGGCATTGCAAAGTCAAATGAATCCTCATTTCCTATACAACACATTAGAGACCATCAATATGCTTGCTATAACAAAGGGAAATTTAGAAGTTTCAGATATGGTCTCATCTCTGGGCAGATTATTAAGATATACCGTTGATAATTCTTCTAAAATTGTAACCTTAAATGAGGAATTGTCTTTTATTCATTCATATATAGCGATTCAGAGAGTTAGAATGGGGGACGAACTTCAATATGATGAAGAAATTGAATCACCCTTACGTGATGTACTCATTCCAAAACTAGTTTTACAGCCTTTTGTTGAGAATGCCATCATACATGGGCTTTTTGGAAAAGGAGGACGAATTGTTATTAAAGCATCTATTGAAAATCACCTTCTAGTGATCGTAATAAAGGATAATGGAAGGGGAGTAACTGCTGAAAAGTTAGAGGATCTAAAGAAAACATTGGAAACAGGAGAATCTAAGCCAACAAAGAACCATAATGGGATAGCTATGCCAAATGTTCATGAAAGAATACAGTTGTTATATGGAAAGCAGTACGGAATAGAGGTAGAGAGTCAAGAACAAAAAGGATGTTCTGTTACTCTAAAAATGCCTATTCAACGAAGGGGGATAGAGACCATTGAAAGAGATATTAATAATTGAAGATGAAGCGATTATAAGACAAGGTCTAAGAGTATTACTTGAACAAGTGATTGGAGGGTTTCAAGTAATCGAAGCGAAAAGCGGTGAAGAAGGAATTTTAATTTTCCACCAGCGAATTCCCCATTTAATTGTGACGGATATCCGTATGGGGGGTATGGATGGCCTCACCTTTATTTCAAAAGTAAGAAAAATATCCAAGGATATTCCAATAATTATTTTAAGCGGCCATAGTGATTTTGAGTATGCAAGAACAGCGATGCGTTATGGAATAACTGATTATCTTTTAAAACCGATAAATCGGGTTGAACTATCTGAAGCCATTTCGAAAATCTTTAGAGAGACCAAGGAAGAAAGTACAAATGTTTCCAAACAATTTCAAGAGATTCTTCAATTTATCGACGACCATTTAGGTGGAGAAATTACATTAAAGCATATTGCGGAACATGTGTACTTGAATCCACAATATGTTGGCCACTTATTTAAATCAGAGTTAGGAACAACCTTTACAGAATACATTACGGAAGAGCGCTTAAAAAGGGCAAAAAAGTTATTAAAAGGAACCAATTTAAAAGTATATGAGGTTGCTCAGCTTTCAGGCTATAAAAGCCCAAAACACTTTATGACAGTATTTAAGATGGAAACTGGAATGACACCAGTAGAGTTTCGTAAATTTTCTTAATATTTCAAAAGTATAAGATTAGCGAACTATTTCTATTTCTGAGAGGATATTTTTTAAATGGTTTCATCTTTAAAATGAAAAACAAAGGGAGGTAATGCAATGATAAAAAAGCTTAGAATTATTTTTTTAGCCATTCTTTTGGTAGCGCTGTCAACTGCGTGTAATAAGGATACTGAAAAGACTTCTTCAAATGCTGGAGGATCAAAGACTAAGGATGAGCCGGTAGAATTGACCTTTATGATGTGGGGAAATGAAGCCCACCAAGAGGTTTATAACCAGTTAATCACAAAATTTAATGAAACTCATCCAAATATCAAAGTGAAAATGGAAAGTGTTCCATTCCCAGATTATCAACAAAAAATCACCGTATTAGCTGCTGGCAAGGAATTACCTGATGTGGGATGGGTAGCGGAGCGTATGGTTCCGCAATTCATGGCAAATGGAATTTTAGAAGATGTTTCTTCTTTTAAAAAGGATAAGGATTATGACATGAAAGACTTCTTCCCGTCAACTTTGGATTTATTTGAGAAAGATAAAAAATTATATGGCATTCCTTTCTCAACACCGCCAATGGTTTTATTTTATAACAAGGATTTGTTCGTAAAGGCGGGAGAAAAAACGCCAAACGAACATGTGCAAGCTGGAACATGGAATTGGGAGCAATTTGAGAAATCTGCCAAAGCCATTTCATCAAACGGTGTTTACGGGGCCAACTTCTTCCGTGACTGGAATACGTGGATTGCCTTATTATCGCGCACTTGGGGTTATGGCGGCGACTTATTTAATAAAGATCAAACTAAGTTTGCATGGAATAGTCCAGAAGGTGTAGACACACTTAAAATGCTGGATCGCATGATGTTTAAAGATGCATCACATCCAAAAGCAGGAGAGCAAGTAAGCTTTGAATCAGGAAAAATTGGTATGTTCTTTGATGTATATAGTTATGTTTCTCGTGCTCGTGAAGTGAAAGATTTTGCATGGGATATCGCTCCACTTCCTGAAGGACCTGAAGGAAGATTTCCAATGCTAGGGCAAGCAGGATATGGATTATTTAAAGGTTCGAAGCATCCTGAAGAAGCAAAAGAACTTCTAAAATTCTTTACTAGCAAAGAGGGTATTAAAGCGACATCTACTTACTTTGTACCACCGCGTGAATCTGTTATTAGTTCAGATGACTTTGTTAATCAGCCAAATAATCCACCAGTAGAAAGCATTCAAAGAGCTGTTATAGATGAAATGGACAATGCCAGATTGCAAGCCGGGCATGTAGAGTGGCAAAAAATTGATAATGCGATTCAATTTGGTTTTGATGAATTGTTTGGTCAACTGAAAAAGCCAGAAGACATTTTAAAAGATATGGAAGCAAAAATTAATCCATTATTGAAGAAATAATTTGAGGTGCGGTTAACCCTTTAAAGGATTAACCGCATCCCTTTTACTAGGGGTGTAAAAATTTGAGTTCTTCATTAAAACAATTATTAGAAAAAAACAAATTAACCTTAATCGTGAGCTTGCCAGAAAACAGATTGGATCTCGCAAAAGTAGCCATTGATTCTGGTGTTGATGCTATTAAATTGCATGTGAATGTAGATCATCGAGCATCGGGAAACCACTTTGGTTCCGTTCACTCCTATGAGGAGGTTTTCCGCAGTATTAGAGGGGAATTTTCTGGGCCTCTTGGAATTGTTCCTGGTGGCTCATTTGAAGATATAAAACGGAGTGAAATGGATCGGTTAATTGAATTAGGTTTTAATTTCTATTCCGTCTATGCCCATCATCAGCCGAGTTGGATGATTCAGCTCAACCATATTGAAAAAACATTTGCTATTTCAAATGAATATAGTTTTAGCCAATTAGATAAGGTCAAGCATCTAGGAGTATCTGCTCTCGAAGCTTCCATTGTTCCGGGAGAAGAATATGGGAGTCCTCTGACCTTTAAAGATGTCCTTGCTTATAATGCACTTGTTAAAAGAGTCGATGTACCTGTACTGGTTCCGTCTCAAAGAAAGATCGAGAAATTTGATATTCCGTTACTGTATAGGACGGGGATAAAAGCCATTATGTTAGGGGCGATAGTGGTTGGAAATACGGAAGATAGTATGAAAAGAGCCATTTCCTCTTTTAGAGAGGCTATTGATTCATTGTAAAGGAGGCAGGGGAGATGGAAGCAAATCTAAAGATAACAAAAGAACTGCCTATGAAGAAAAGGCGAAGGGGTTTTTATAGAAGTGAAGCTTTTTACGGCTATTTATTTATAAGCCCAATGGTCCTTGGATTTTTCATAGTCATGTTCATTCCATTTGTTTATTCCGTTTATATGAGTTTAACAGATTGGCAGCTACTTGGTGATCCTAATTTTATAGGCAGCGAAAATTATCAACGTCTAGTAAATGACCCTGACTTTTGGGAAGTCTTAAAAAATACGCTCCTATTTTCTGGTGGGCTCGTTCCTATCAATATTGTGATTGCTTTATTACTGGCACTGCTGTTGCAACGTAATTTACCAGGTATCGGATTATTCCGAACGGCGATTTTTATTCCGGTTATGACATCTATTGTTGTATGGTCGATTATTTGGAAATACATGTTTGGGACAGAGGAGGGGTTTATCAACCAAATTCTCGCTGCTATAGGAATTGATGGACCTGCATGGCTGTATGACCCAGACCTTGCAATGGGTGCTGTTATTTTTGTTAGTGCTTTAAAGAATGTTGGATTAAATATGGTTTTATTCTTAGCCGCTCTGCAACAAGTTGATAAAAATCTTTATGAAGCCTCCTATCTCGACGGAGCAAATAAATTAAAGCAATTTTGGCATGTTACCCTTCCCATGATTACACCAACGGTTTTTTTAACATTAATTTTAACCGTCATTGGATCAATGAAGGTTTTCGGGCAGATTTATGTGATGACGGGTGGCGGTCCTGGAAATCACACAAAGGTACTTGTTTATTATATTTGGGAAAACGCCTTTAAACTATTTGATTTTGGATATGCTTCTGCCATTGCCATTGTTTTATTTATCATAATCTTATTCTTTACACTTATCCAATGGATTGTGAGAAAAAGGTGGGTTTTCCATGAACAATAAGAAGAGAAACGGAATTTTTACGAAAATATCCTTTTACGGAATTTTAACTATCATTTCCTTGATTATGCTTGTGCCATTTTTATGGATGATCAACACATCATTTAAGGATTCAACGAAAATATTCACATTCCAATTATTCCCTAAACCGTTTAGGTGGGAGAACTATCTTGAGGTACTACAATCTACACCGTTTCATCTATTTTATTTTAATAGTTTTTACATTGCCGTATTAGTAACGATTGGTACGATTTTTTTCGGCTCATTAGCCGGCTATGCCTTCGCAAAATTAAAGTTTAAAGGAAGTTCATTACTGTTTTTATGTTTATTAAGTACGATGATGATTCCTGTAGAAGTAATTACCATTCCCCTTTTCCTGTTTATGAGAGATTTAGGATTTATCAATACCCATGTTCCATTAATCGCCATTCCTATTTTAGGTCCAGCGGGGGTGTTTGGGGTGTTCGTTATGAGGCAATTTTTCTTATTGGTACCTAAAGAATTGGAAGAGGCTGCTAAGTTAGATGGATGCTCCTACTTTCGAATCTATTGGAATATTATGCTCCCTCTTGCTAAACCAGCGATTGCCACGCTAACGATCTTCACCTTTTTAACAAGCTGGAATGAATTTTATGAGCCTCTCATTTACATTAATTCGAAAGAGCTGATGACCTTACCATTAGCTTTGGCGCTATTTACAGATGAAGTAGGTACAAGATGGGAGTTACTGATGAGCGCATCTGTCATGGCAACCGTGCCATTGTTAGTTATCTTCTTCTTTGCGCAAAAGCAGTTTATTGAAGGAGTTACGATGACCGGTGGGAAATAATCGATTTTAGTAGAAAAGGATGTGTCTAGTTTGAAGACTGAACTAACTTTTGATGTGGTGGTGGCAGGCGGAGGTCCTGCCGGCATTAATGCAGCCATTGCTTCAGGCAGAGCAGGAGCAAAAACACTGCTTATTGAACGGTATGGATTTTTAGGAGGTATGTCTACTATCGCACTGGTCTATCCGTGGATGACCTTTCACACTTATTCGGGGAAACAAGTAATTAAAGGAATTGCTCAAGAAATTGTCGATCGGTTAATGGGAATAAACGGTTCACCAGGTCATTTACGTGATACGGTGGGATTCACCTATTCCGTTACTCCCTATCATCCGGAAAAATATAAGCTTTTGGCATTAGACATGCTTGAAGAAGCTGGTGTGGAAGTACTCGTTCATAGTTTTGTAGATAATGTTGAGATCGAAGGAAATCTGATTACCTCGCTTCATCTGGCCACAAAGTCCGGTCCCATTCGTATCTTTGCAAAGAGATTTATTGATACAACAGGGGATGCGGACGTCGCTTACCTTTCTGGTGCTCCTTGTTTAAAGGGCAGGGACCAAGATCACAAAACACAGCCTATGACGATGAAATTCCGAATGCGGGGAGTAGACCTTGAAAAGGTAAGGGAATCGATGAAGGCCAATCCAACTAATTTTTACAAGAAAACTCCAATTGATCTTTTAGATGAAATACCATTAACAGGCGTTCAGGGCTATTATAAGGAATGGAATGAATCGGGGGTACCGATTAATCGGGACCAAGTCCTCTTTTTTGCAGGACCGGAGGAGGATGAGGTCCTTGTTAATTGCACCCGCGTACAGGGCTTAGACGGAACAAATGTGTTTGAGTTATCAACGGGGGAAAGAGAAGGAAGAAAACAAGTACTGATGATGGCGGAGTTTTTACAAGAGAAAATTCCAGGCTTTGAAAAAGCATCGATCTCAGCAGTTGGTTCTCAAATAGGTATCCGAGAAACACGCCGTATTGATGGACAATATGCACTGACCATTGAGGATGTAGTGGAAGGCAAGAAATTTGAAGATACCATTGCGCTTAGCGGCTACCCAATTGATATACATGATCCAAGTGGTAAAGGAGTTCAAGCTAAGGACATCGAAGGTGATGGTAGCTACGGCATCCCTTATCGATGCCTCATACCAAAACAAATTGATAATTTATTGGTAGCAGGGAGGTGCATTTCAACTAGTCATGAGGCATTAGCAACAACTAGACTTACACCGAGCGCAATGGCAACAGGCCAAGCTGCCGGAACAGCCGCAGCTCTTTCCATTAATGATCATGTTGCACCAAAGGACGTTAATATTACCAAGCTAAAAAAACAATTAGCAGATAATGGAGTAGTTCTTTAAGCGTGTCTCAAGTTAGGTCATTTAAAGGAGGAATATGGTGAAACGTTTGAGAGGATTATTTTCTATAAGCCTTGCTGTCCTTTTACTTTTTAGTTCTGCGGGTATGATTCAAGCTGCGGAGGAAAAGAAGGAGTTAGCTACTCTTCTATTGGTTCCACTAGATGATCGACCAGCCAATACTTACTTTCCTCAGCAAGTGGGACATTCAGCTGGTGTAAATGTTGTTGTTCCGCCAAAAGAAATGATTGGTTACTTCACTGAACCAGGTAATGGTGATGAAATTAGCAAATGGGTATTGAACAACGCAGACAAGGCGGATGGATTTGTCATTTCAACTAGTATGCTTGCCTATGGAGGCCTGGTTGCTTCGAGAACAGGTGTTAAATCCCTAGAAGATTCCATTAGGGATATTCAAGTGATTAAAAAGTTGAAGCAATTATATCCAGAGAAGCCTGTATATGTATATGATACGATTCAAAGGCTGGCAGTTACAGCTATTAGCGATGAGTATGTAAAATATTATTCTCTTATTAGCGAATGGGCGATTTTGTATGACAAGGTTGTTAACTTGGGTATGGACGGTAAAGAAAGACTTGAAGAACTTGAGTCAAAAATTCCTGAATCTGTTTTAGATGATTACAAGAAAGCAAGAGCAAGAAATCACACTATTAACCAACTAATGATTGATTGGGTTGACCAGGGTTATATAGATAATTTAATTCTAGCACAGGATGATGCTGCTCCTTATGGGCTTCACCGTGCGGAGAGAGAACAGTTACTGGCTAAGGTCAATGAGCTTCAGGTTCAGGATCAAGTATCCGTTTTCCCTGGCGCAGATGAAGTAGGTGTGGTATTTGTATCTCGTTTCGTTAACCATTTCTTTCATACTTCACCAAAGTTCTTTGTAGAATATGGAGGTATCCATGGAAAAGAATGGATTGCTCCTTTTGAAGATACTACTTTTGATTACAATGTTCAAAAACATATTATCTCAGCCGGTGGCACTATTGTAGATAACGAAGAACAAGCTGATATTCATCTCTTGTTAAATACACCTTCCGCTAATGATTCAACAAGAGTAGAAGATATAGACTGGTTGGTTAATAGAACAAAAGAATTAATTGCACAGGGTAAGCAGGTTGCTATTGGTGATGTTCTATTGGTCAATAAAGCAGATGAAGAATTTGTAATGAAGCTTGCTCATTCGGTAGACCTTACCAAAATCCTTTCCTATAGCGGTTGGAATACTGCTGGGAATGCACTTGGAATTACTGTGGGTCATGCAGCAGCACGGCTTGCCTTTTTAAATCAAACATCTGGGTTTGGAGTTCCTCTATATGTACAAACAGCAAAGGCCCATTATGAATTTTTACTCCACAGGTTTGCTAAAGATCAAGGATACAAAAATGTAGTCCATCCAGCGGCAAGAGCTTACATTCAACAAATAGGAGCAAGTGAATGGTCCCTTGGAGATAACTATGACTTAGTAAACAATTTTGTTAAAGAAAAACTGACAAAGGAAACAGAAAACTGGTATCAATATTTTGATGGTAAGCAGGTATACATTGGTTCAAGAGGAACTAAAGATTTTTATAAAAAGATTTCTTCATTAGAAAGTGTCCATGTAAAATTACCTTGGCCACGAATCTTTGAAGCTGAGCTTGAACCTAAACTAGAATTAAATTAGTATAAATTCTTTAACTAGGGACAGTCCCCCGGCGCTTTAACGCAACGGGGGACTGTCCCCAATTCTTTATACAGCTAAGCCCTTCACTTCTTTGTATTCCGGTTTCCACATGGCGTTGGCGACTGCTTTTTCTACGTCGGCTATGTTGGCCTTGGCTATTCCTTCTGCGATGGCGGCCTTGGCTACTTCGACGGCTACATATTCTGATACCTCTTGCAATTTAGTAATGGACGGCAGCAGGGGTGCGCCTGGCTCATTGCTATCGGACATTTTTGCAACAGCGTTTGCGGCAGCAGCGAACATACCTTTTGAGATGATTTCTGCTTTGGCCACGATAGCACCGAGACCTAATCCTGGGAAAACAAAGGCATTATTGGACTGCCCGATTTCATAGCTGATCCCGTTGTATTCAACATTTTCAAATGGACTGCCGGTTGCCATTAACACCTTGCCATCCGTCCAGTGAATTAAATCGGCTGGTACGGCTTCGGCCAATGCTGTTGGATTGGACATCGGCATAATAATCGGGCGCTCGACGTGTTTGGCCATCTCCTTGACAATTTCCTCCGAGAAGGCACCCGCTTGTCCAGAGGTACCAATCAAAATCGTCGGCTTCACTCTTTTTACCACTTCCAACAATGGTATAATACCGTCTTCATTTCGCTCCCACTCATGGACCTCTTCAGCTCGCCGTGTGTATGGCTGTTGGAATTTGAGGACATCTGGAATGTCATCTGTCAATAATCCGCGGTAGTCTACAGCCCAGAAGCGTTCATACGCCTCCTCCTTGGATAGGCCGTCGACGATCATCGCCTCTGCCATTTGATCAGCATTTCCAATGCCAGCGGCACCTGGTCCAAACACCACAATCCGCTGCTCTTTCAAAGGCTGTCCTGTTACCTTTAGGGCAGACATAACGGCTGCAAGGGAGACCGCGCCTGTTCCCTGGATATCATCGTTAAAAGTAAGGATTTTTTCTCCGTATTTTTCTATGATATTCCGTGCATTGACATTGCCAAGATCCTCCCAGTGAAGCAGCACTTCAGGGAAGAACTTTCTAACCGTTGAAACAAATAAATCGATGAACTCGTCATACCGTTCCCCACGGACGCGCGGGAATTTGTTTCCGATATAAAAAGGATCGTCCATTAATGACTGGTTGTTCGTGCCCACATCAAGTACGACCGGAAGCACTCGGCTTGGATCGATACCCGCCGCCGCCGTATAAACAGCCAATTTTCCGATTGCGATATTAATGCCTCCGACACCTTGGTCACCGATTCCGAGGATGCTTTCTGAATCCGTCACAACGATTAGATCAATCCCGCTTTTCGGCTGCTCAAGGTTCCGAAAGGCAGCTTCCATTCCCTCTGGGTCTTCAATGGATAAATACATGCCGCCAGGACGACGATAGGAGTGAGAGTATTGTTCGATGGCTTCTCCTACGGTAGGCGTGTAGATAATCGGAAGCATTTCGCTCAAGTGATCCTTTAACAATCGGTAAAAAAGAACTACATTTCGGTTATATAAATCGTAGAGGAGCCCATTTTTAAACAAATTGGTGGTGCGTGCGGAATATTGCTCATAAGCCCTCTTCGCCTGTTCCTCTAAGCTCAGAACATGGGGAGGTAATAATCCCTCTAGGCCCAACTCTTCCCGTTCCTTTTTTGAAAAAGCAACCCCTTTGTTTAAAAATGGATTCGATAGAATCTCTTTACCCTTTAAAGTGGTCTGTATTACTTTTGTATTCATGGATGCTGTCATGATCGTTCCTACTTTCTCTTCATCTAGTAAACTTATGAAAAGCAGGCGCCACTAGTGGCTGCCTGCTCATTTGGGTGTGGACATTTACTGCTGCTAAGCAGAGATTTTTCCTACAACTGGCTCCTGTGAAGGGTTAAACTCCCCTTCTGTCTTAGAAATGATTACTGTTGCAACCCCATTCCCAATCAGGTTTGTAATGGCACGCGCTTCTGACATGAAGCGGTCTACACCAAGGATGAGCGCCATTCCTTCTACCGGGATGGATGGGAACACTGCAAGTGTGGCTGCAAGTGTGACAAAGCCTGAACCTGTTACACCAGCGGCACCTTTTGAAGTGAGCATCAATACACCAAGAAGGGTAATCTGCTGCCAGATGCTAAGGTCGACACCATAGGCCTGAGCGATAAATAATGAGGCCATGGAGAGATAGATCGACGTTCCGTCAAGGTTGAAGGAGTATCCAGTTGGAAGCACAAGTCCGACCACAGGCTTAGAGCAGCCGTATTTTTCAAGCTTTTCCATCATCTTCGGAAGGGCTGCTTCCGAAGATGATGTTCCGATTACAAGAAGGATTTCTTCTTTAATATAAGCAATGAATTTGAAGATGCTGAAGCCAAATAATTTTGCGATACCGCCCAGTACAAGGAAAATGAACAGAGCCATCGTAATATAAACAGAACCCATCAGTTTTCCAAGATAGAACAGTGAATCGATTCCAAATTCGCCGATTGTGTATGCCATGGCACCGAATGCGGCAAGTGGAGAGACCTTCATAATGAGATTAACAATTCCGAAGAAGACTTCTGTTACTTTTTCAAAAAATTCGATGATTGGTTTGCCTTTCTTGCCTAAGTGGGCAAGAGACATCCCAAACAATACAGCTAGTAAAAGAACCGGCAGGAGCTGTCCGCCCGTGAACGCGCCCATGAAGCTATCAGGTATGATGGAAAGGATAAAGTCCATGAAGCCATGGCTTGTTTCGGCTGCAGCCTTTGTATACTGAGACACATCCCCTTTTCCTCCGTGAGCATCAATGCCTTTACCAGCCTTCAAGATGTTGGCAACCAGGACTCCGATGGCTAAAGCGATCGTGGAGACAATCTCAAAGTAGAGCAGCGCTTTACCGCCAATTTTTCCAACCTTCTTTAAATCTCCCATTCCCGCAATTCCAATTACAATGGTTAGGAAGATGATTGGAGCGATGACCATTTTTACGAGTTTAATAAATATGTCTGCAAGAACCTTTAGCTGTGAACCAAAATCAGGTAATACAAAACCGACTGCAATACCGAGAATAATACCAAGGATGACTTGCGTGGTAAGACTTTTAAACTTAATTTTCATACACCTTGCCTCCTGTTTAGTAGACTTGAAAACGATTTCATTTTCTTAGATTAATAACATGTTACAATTTTGCGAAAAATAAGAATAGTTATTTAAACTTTATAAATCTTTTTGTAATTAAAGTAAGTGGATAATAGTAACTTCCTTTTAAAACGGTTACAGTTTATAGTGATTAATAATAGTTTCAGCACTTAATGGGGGCTTTCTTATGCAAAATCATAGATTCAGGTTTAAATTAAGTACGATTATCATTTTCTTCGTTTGCTTAGTTGTACTTTTGTCCCTTATGATTACAGATTTATTAATTAGCCATACGGTCAGTGAGAATATCAGAAAAGGCCAGGAGGAGAAGGCGCAGATTGTTGCGAGGACGGTGGCGAAATCCCACATTGTCATCAATGGGCTGCAAGACGGGCAAAACTTGAATGACCTTCAGCAATATGCTTCAGAAATTCAAACGGCAACCGGTGTGCTATTTATTGTTGTTATGGATATGAACGGAATCCGCAAGACGCATCCGAACGTGGAGCTGATAGGAAAACGGTTTGTGGGTGGCGATGAAAAAGAAGCACTCAAAGGGAAAGAGTATGTGTCGACTTCGAAGGGAACCTTGGGTAGATCGGTTCGTGCGTTTACCCCTATTTATAATAAAAAACATGAACAAATGGGTGCTGTTGCAGTGGGGATCTCGCTTAAGAGCGTGAAAACTGCGCTGGGTCGCAGCCATCAAAACATCCTGATTGTAACCGCTTTAGGGATTATCATTGGAGTGATCGGTGCCGTTTTGCTTGCAAGATATATAAAGAAAATTCTGCTGGGGCTAGAGCCTTTTGCCATTGCCAAGATTCTAGAGGAAAGGAGTACCATGCTCCAATCGGTTCACGAAGGGATTATCGCCGTTGATCAATCGTCCACGATTACTTTGGTCAACAAGTCCGCATTACAAATTTTTAAAAAGGCCGGGCTCTCACAGAACCCTGTCGGTATGAAAATTTATCAGTATATGCCGTCTACCCGTTTGGATCATGTTTTGGAAACAGGGCAGCAGGAACTTGATGAGGAACAAACGATTAACGGTGTGTCAATCCTTGTCAACAGGGTGCCATTGGTCGTGGATGGTCAGGTGGTTGGCGCCATTTCCACCTTTCGGGACAAAACCGAGGTGAACCAGTTAGCGGAACAACTTACTGGGGTACGAACGTATGCGGAAGCCCTTCGCGCGCAGTCCCATGAGTTTATGAACCGGCTTCATGTCATTCTTGGAATGGTCCAAATGAAAGCATACGATGAGCTATCGGGGTTCATTCGGACGTTGGTTAATTATCGGAACCAGGAGTTTGGAAGCATCACTCAGCATATCAAGGATCCTGCTTTGGCTGGATTTATTATGGGGAAAATGAGTTATGCACGGGAGGAGAATGTTGACCTTTCCATTGAAAGCGACACGGTTATTCCTGAGCCTGCGGTGAGTAGGACAACCCATGAACTGATCACCATTCTCGGCAATTTGATTGATAATGCCGTTGAGGCCATGGCGGATTCAGTAGAAAGAACCCTAGAGGTCAATTTTACCTATGAGGATCACTGGTTAACGATCGAGGTCTTTGATTCGGGGCCGGGGATCCCCGATGACATGCAAAAGAGGATTTTTGAAAAAGGGTTCTCGACCAAGGGTGTAAACCGTGGGTACGGTTTATATTTAGTTGCAAAAAGCGTGGAGGATTTGGGTGGAGAATTGATGATTGATTCAAAGCCGCGGTTAGGAACGAATATTCAAATACGTATTCCTTATGAAGCGAGAGAGGTGAGAGGATGATTCAGGTTCTTATTGTGGAGGATGACCCCATGGTGGCAGCCCTAAATAAGCGCTATCTTCAGGAGGTGAAGGGCTTCCGCTTGGCAGGGATGGTTCAAACGGTAAAGACGGCGATGGAGTTTCTGGAAAATGAGCAAGTTGACCTGATATTGCTGGATGTCTATATGCCGGGTGCGAACGGATTGGAATTGCTTGGATGTATAAGAGAGAAAAATATGGCGGCCGATGTTATTCTCATCACGGCTGCTGCAGACAAGGAAAAAATTCAATCCGCATTAAGGTTTGGTGCGGTCGATTATTTAATCAAGCCCTTTGAATTTGATCGCTTTCAGCAAGCGTTGCTTCAGTATAAGGAGAAGTATCACTTTTTTGCTAATCATCAAGTCATCGGGCAGGAGGAGCTCGATGAACGGATTTTGAGTGTGGATCTTAAGCAAGTGGGTGAGTCACTTGATGAGCTGCCGAAAGGATTAACGAGCAGCACCCTGCAGGCGATTATGCATGTGATTAAATCAAAAGGAGAGGGCCAGTTCTCAACCGATGAGATTTCCGAAATCACGCTCATATCAAGGGTGTCCGTCCGGAAGTATCTAAAATTCCTAGCCCATATCGGCGTCCTCAAAGAATCACAAACCTACGGGATTGGACGTCCGGTTAACTTGTATAGACTAAAAGAAGAAAATGTGGGGCAAGTGAATAGATTCATTTGAAATACGGGGACAGTCCCCCGGCGCTTTAACGCAGCGGGGGACTGTCCCTCTTCTCTCTAAACGCGTACATTATATGGGTATTTTGGATTAAATGTTCATGTTTCGGTTGATGGTCTTTGATTATTTTGCTATATTATCATAGTAATCGTTTAAAAAAATTATACTCGTATATACTCGGTAATATGGTCTGAGCGTTTCTACCTGGTTCCCATTGAAAGAACCAGACTACGAGTTGAAGTATTTGGTATTATTTGGTTTTTAGCCGATGCCATATTGTAATGGGCATTTTTTAGATATGCCTCATTATGTATACTTTGACTTTGTAGGTCTAGAAGGTAGAAAACATTCTGCCATTCTAGGCCTTTTTGTTTTGAAAACAATCGAGTAGATCAAACAACATGAGAAAAGGGGAAATGATGGATGAAAAACAAAAAGGGTAAGAAATTTACTTCCTTGGTCACTATTGGTGCCCTATTATTATTGATGTTTGTGGGGTACCGCTCCACTATTATAAAGGAAACAAAAGTAGAGGCTGCCCAAAGGCCCATTCTCATTGAGGGCCCGATGCCAATAGAGGCTGAAAAATTTGCTCAGAGATTAGATAAAGTGAAAGTAGAAAAATCAGGAACGTTTGTTTTTTATAAAGGAAAGCTAGATAATTATCCTGTCATTGTGGCGAAAACAGGCAAGGGAATGGAAAATACAGCAGCAGCAACGGCCATTGCAATTGAAAAATATAATCCGATCGCCATCATCAACCAAGGTACATCTGGTGGACATGATCCGAAGTTAAATGTATTTGATATTGTTTTAGGAAAAAGAACGACAAACATCGGTTCTTTAAAAACAGAAAGTAAGGCTGAAAACGAGGGAATGGATCCTTCCCAATGGATTCCGATGGACCTGATGGCTTCTGAAGGAAGTGGTTCGGATCCCAATGCTGAAAAAATCCGTTACTACGAGGGCGATAAGGATTTACTCGCAGCTGCGAATGCGGTGAAGGATACATACACAAAGGGGAAAGTGGTAGAGGGAACGATTGGATCAGCGGATGTTTGGAACAATGAAGTGGATCGAATTAAATGGTTCCATACGAACTATGGTACATCTGTAGAAGAAATGGAAGGTGCAGCAGCCGCACAGATCGCTGATGCTTATAATGTAGCCTTTTTGGGGATTCGAATTCTTTCCAATAATAAAACAAATGGCGGAGCCTACAACCCGAATACGGCAGCAGCCAACCAGGAATATGTCTATGAAGTCGTGAAACACTATATATCTACTATTAAAAAGTAAATAACATAGTTCTATTTTGGGGACAGTCCCCCGGCGCTTTAACGCAATGGCGGACTGTCCCTCTTTTATCAAATAAAGGAAATACCATACCCATTGTTGAATTTGTTAGATGGTGGAATTTGGTAGAAATTATTATAGAGATAGGGTGTTGAGAATGGGTTCAATTGTAAAGCTTATGCAAACAGATGAAGAAATAATGTCGACGTTCAGGACGATTAAACAGCTGCGGCCTCACTTAATTGAGGATGACTTTTTAGAAAAAATCAAACGAATGCAAGCAACATATGGATATCACTTAGTTGCTGTCATAGAAGATGATGAAGTGAAAGCGGCAGCGGGGTATCGGGTGACGGAATCGCTCGCGTGGGGAAAGTATTTTTATGTGGATGATTTGATTACTGATGAGGGAAGCCGGCGTAAGGGGTATGCGAAAACTTTATGGGAATGGCTCATTGATCAGGCCAAGGGCAATGGGTGTGAACAGTTCCATCTCGATTCAGGCGTACATAGGTATGATGCGCACCGTTTTTATCTTAAAGGTGGGTTAGATATTACTTGTCATCATTTTCAGATGAAGATTTAGTAATGAGAAGTGTTTAGAATTATTTTGATAAACGGGTGTGGTCCTTATGATTAAAAATAAGAAATTTCTCTATTTTGCGTTCATCCCTTTTATTCTGTCAATGGCGCTTAATTTTCCTTTTCCAGATGTAGTCCCAGATGATCATCTTTTTGTAACGATTTTTAACATTCCACTTCGAACCAAAAGTGGAATCAATTATATAGGTATCTTCACTTTATTATTATTAATTTTCAGTCTGTATTTGTTGGTTAAATCATTAAAAAAATTCCATGTTCGATTTGTCATCCTTGTGATTTTAGCTTTCGTGCTTACCCCACCATTGGTGGCCACATCGATTCAAAAAACTTTCGCTACAGGTATTTACGCGGTTTCGTATGATGTAGACAAAAGCAAATGTCATTTTGAAAAAAGGAATGAGACAACCTTGCACATGGTTTGTGAGCTTCCACTTGAAAACTACAATGACGAGGCCGTCGAGTTCACTGTTGAATTTAACGCTTTTGATTCCTTTCCGAATAAAGAGCTGATGAATAGCCATGCTCCCTATATGGTCAGGTTAAAAGGAAAGGAACGGAAGGTCGTGAAAATTGAGACTACTATTGATATTTCCACGCAAGGCACCCGTATGGATGGCGGGGAAATTTACGGAGTTAATATCATTATTCGGTCTGATGGGGAACGTAGGCAACTGTAATGAGATGAAATAGGACATGGAGGAGCAGGTCATGAAGAAATTTAAGATTCTGATAGTGGTAGTGGCTTTGGTTCTGATAGGGGGTGCTGCGAGGGTTATCTTTCATAAGGATGTTTGGGATCAAAATGAAGATTTGTTGAAAGAGGAAGTCCTGTCGCTTGCAGCTTCCGTTGATACCGTCAATTTGCGAGAGATCACTCCATTTAAATGGGATGTGGCTTATAGCTTTCCACCGTATACTCCCAAAGAAGATATCTACAAAACGGTAGGGTATAAATGGGATCGAATCAGTGAGACGGTCAATGAAGGAATGGATCAAATAGTGTTTATGAAGGATGGAAAAGTAGTTTGCTATATTTATGGGTATCCGGAGAATAAGGGGTATAGCCTATCCATTCAATCGGATCAGTATAAAGATGCGGCTAGCTTGCTTCGGGCGGAGGATGATTTGACCTTTAAGGTAGAGAGAAGTGATGGGATTGTGTATTTGAGTAACTAATCAGTAGCATATGTTCTTCCTAATAGGGAAAGTTAAGGGGAATTACCGTGTTAGGAATGATCGTATTGTTCGATTCCCGCTTGGATCAGTTAGATAAAGCTGTGAAATTGAGGAAAGAGTCTGCAGACATTCTTCTAGATTATTGGTCACGTTATTCCATTTTTACTACTTTTGAGTTTTGGTGCATAGTTGCGTTGTTTTTCGTACCACTAATTGTTATCCTCCTAAAAATCGATAAAAGTAAAATATTTTTGATTGGTTTTTATGGATACAGTGTTCATATGTTATCTTTTTATATTAATTTACTTGGCGTGAATAGGGGGCTTTGGAGCTACCCTTTTCAATTAATACCTACCATGCCAAGTTTCGCGTTTGATTCAAGTTTTGTGCCGGTAACTTTCATGTTAGTCTATCAATGGACATTACATCATAAAAAAAATTATTATAAAACGGCACTAATCGTTGCTGTATTATTGGCCTTTATTGTTGACCCCATATTCGTGAAAATGGGATTGATAAGATTTTATAGTCATACTAATTATGCCTACCGTTTGGTCATCTATGTAATCCCATTACTTATGGCAAAGTTGATTACAAATGTATTCTTATGGCTTCAAAAAAACTTTGGGGACAGTCCCCCGGCGCTTTAGCGCGGTGGGGGACTGTCCCCATTCTTTTTTATATCGTTCGCATAATTTTTCATGCTGTTTTTCAGACTATTAAATAGTAATAAATGATAAATGAAAGGATCATGAAATGAGAAAATTCTGGGTGTCTTTATTTTGTTCCATTCTTTTACTAGCTATGAATGTAGCTCCTGCCGCTGTTTCTGCTGCTGGCGGTGATTTTCGCAATATTTATGATGTGAAAGCAGGAGACACGTTATGGGGAGTATCCGTCAAGTATGGTACGACGGTGGAAGAACTAAAAGCGAGCAATGGCTTGGTATCAGATTTATTGTTAGTTGGTCAGAGGTTGTGGGTTCCACCAATGTATGAAGTCGTAGCGGGGGATACATTATGGAAAATTGCTGCTGCTTATAATTCGACTGTCCCGCTAATTGTTACAACCAATGGTCTTTCGTCCGATTTAATTATGGTGGGCCAAAAATTGAAGATTCCACAAAAGAGATTTGCCATGCAGGGACAATATATTTTGATGACAAGAGATGAGTTTAAGGATTGGTTGTTTCACAATCGATTTACCAGAAAAATAGGAAAGATCCAGGAACATCATACCTATCAGCCTTCTTACAAGAGCTTTAATGGCTCCAATCATTTTGGCTTGTTGAAGGGCATGGAGGAGTACCATGTCCAGGAGATGAAATGGAAGACAATTAGTCAAAACTTAACGACTTTCCCAGATGGAAAAGTAGCAGTTTGCCGTCCGATTAACATGGCTCCCGAAGGTTCTTTTGCGTTCCAAAATCCAGCCGTCCGAGATGAGATTGAAAGTGACTCACTGACCATTGAAAATGTGGGGAACTTTGATCAAGGGGGCGATGGGATGACGGAAGCACAGAGGGAAACAATTGTGACTGTCGCAGCCGTGCTGAGTATGAAGTTCGGGTTAGCCCCTTCAGTTGACACGATTACCTATCATCACTGGTGGGATATGAACACGGGGGAACGAGTGTTAGATAACAGTTCCGGACACTCAGTGAAAACATGCCCTGGAACAGGCTTCTTCGGAGGGAACTCCACTGAGAGTGCCAGAACGAACTTCTATCCTCTCGTCTTACGGAAAATGCAAGAGCTTCGTCAATAAGGTGAGAGGACAGTCCCCCACTGCTTTAACGTAGTGGGGGACTGTCCCCAAATTAAAGGGGGTTTCAAACATGTTTAAGCCTACTGCTGGGGAGAAGTTGGTTGAGTTATTGATTGAGTGGGGTGTGGATCATATTTATGGGATGCCGGGTGATTCGATCAACTCGATTGTTGAACCACTCCGGAAAGCGCAGGACAAGATTAAGTTTATTCAGGTTCGGCATGAAGAAGCGGGGGCGCTTGCTGCTGCGGCTTATGCCAAGTTGACTGGGAAGATTGGTGTTTGTACCGCGATTGCCGGCCCTGGTGCGATTCATCTTTTAAACGGATTATATGATGCAAAGCTTGATAAGGTACCAGTGCTGGCACTGACTGGACAAGTAGAATCGGATTTACTAGGGACAGATTCCTTTCAAGAGGTGAACCTTGAACGGTTGTTTGATGATGTGGCAGTCTATAATCAGCGGATCATGTCAGCTGAACAGCTTCCAGCGGTCGTGAATCAGGCCATTCGCACAGCCTATGCCCGCAAAGGGGTAGCAGTCCTGACTATTCCGGATGATATTCCACGGTTTGAGGTAGGGAAGGAAGCGCGGGTGACCTCAAGTTTTACAGCGCAGCAGGAAATCCTTCCGTTGAAGGAAGATTTACAGCAAGCGAAGGAATTACTTAATGCTGCTGAGAGGCCAGTGATTCTTGCGGGAAGAGGGACACATGGAATACGGGAGACGTTGCTTGGGTTTGCAGAAAAGATGGCGGCCCCGATTGTGTTGACCTTACCGGGTAAGGGGGCCATTCCGGATAAACATCCCTACTGTTTAGGCGGGCTGGGGTTGATTGGAACAAAGGCTGCCTATGAAGCGATGCAGGATACGGATTTGCTTTTAATGATCGGGACATCGTTTCCGTTTACGGGATTCTTGCCTGAGCATGCGAAGACGATTCAAATTGATATCGACCCATATCAAATAGGGAAACGGTATCCGGTTGATGTGGGATTGGCTGGTGAAGCGGGCTTAACGATCGATTGGCTGATGGAGAATGTCCGTGTGAATGAGAGCCGTGAATTTTTAGAAGCGTGCCAGGAGACGATGCAAAATTGGTGGAGCCGATTGGAAAAACAGGAAGAGGTAGACTCTGTTCCGATCAAGCCGCAGCGTGTGATCCGTGCCTTACAAGAGGTTGCAGAAGAGGATGCGGTGTTGTCGGTGGATGTGGGGAATGTAACGGTATGGATGGCTCGTCATTTTCATATGACCCATCAAAAAATGATTATCTCAAGCTGGCTCGCGACACTTGGCTGCGGACTTCCGGGGGCTCTTGCCGGACAGATTGCCTATCCTGATAAGCAGGTGTTCGCCATTTGCGGTGATGGTGGATTTGGAATGACGATGAATGATTTCGTCACGGCTGTAAAGTATCAGCTTCCAATTGTCGTTGTGGTGTTAAACAACCATAAGATTGCGATGATAAAGTTTGAACAAGAGGTTATGGGGAATATTGAATATGGAACGGATTTGCAGAATCCGAACTTTGCTAAGTATGCTGAGGCGTGCGGTGGGGTTGGTTACCGTGTAGAGCGTCCGGAGGAGTTGCTTCCAGCCTTCCAAGAAGCAGTGAAACAGCGGAAGCCTTGTATCATTGATGTGGTCGTTGATGCGGATGAAGCGCCAATGCCAGCCAATATTACCTTCGCTCAAGCTGCAGGCTACACGAAACACATGTTGAAAGTGTTGTTTGAACAAGGGAAAATTGATTTGCCACCATTGTGATGTTTGGGGACAGTCCCCCAGCGCTTTAGCGCATCGGGGGACTGTCCCTATTTTTTATGAAATTTTTTATCATATAGTGAAGGAATGAGGAGGGATGTGTCGAATTGTGTAATTGTTACACCAAACTATTTAGAAAGAAGAGGTGTTTATTGTTTTGTCTAGAAAGCCACGTGTTTGGATCCCTGGTGCCACGTATCATATTACGAATCGCGGTAATCGGAAAGAGCTGATCTTTATGGATGATGACGATCGTCTCACCTATATGGAATTGCTTGAAAAAGTCCGGTGTAAATTTCCCTTCAACCTCCATGCCTATTGCCTCATGCCCAACCACATTCATCTTCTATTAGAAACCATCGACCATCACCCAAAAGATATCATGAAAATGCTTAATACCTGTTATGCTATGTATTTTAATAGGCGTCACGAACTGGTAGGCCATCTCTTTCAGGGGCGCTATGATGCTAAGATCATTGATTCGCTTAATTATTTTCTCGAAGCCAGCCGCTACATTCATTGGAATCCAGTGGAAGCCGAGATGGTCCAAATCCCTGAAGAATATCCATGGAGCAGTTATTCCGTTTTTCTAGAAAAATCCCAACATCCACTTGTGACAACAGGGAGAATTTTATCCTACTTCCCAGAACCTTGTCGTGAACGCTATTGTGACTTTGTGTGGAACAAGCTGGAGGGACAGTCCCCCAGTGCTTTAACGCGACGGGGGACTGTCCCCACTTTGGGGGTTGAAAGTCTGCCGTTTGGCAATAAATAGAGAAAAGAGGTTTTTTGGAGGCTTTTTATGGCGGACTTGAAGTATTTAGAACCGACTGAGCTGCTTGAGAAGATCTATGCCACGCTTTGCTCTGAGTATGAGGATGCTCAGCATTACAAAGATAAAAAGGACCAAGAAGAAATAGAAGTGACGAAGAAACGGTTAACAAAGAAGGTATTCAATGAATTTGTAGTGGATGAAGAATACTTTTTAACTATGAAGGATGAGACGTTTAAAGAGAGATATCATTTATATGAAGATGATTTTTTAAAGTTGATCAAAGAATGCAGTGAAAACGGCGTTGAATATGACAGCTTTGTACAGATTATTGATGATCTGATCGCTAGCGCCAAGTTTCGAATCCATGCATTTGAGCAGCTAACCGAGGAGATTCAACGGTTGCAGGAGGAGACAGAGGAAGTCGAGGAAGAGGAATAATTTTGGGGACAGTCCCCCGGCGTTTTAGCGCGGTGGGGGACTGTCCCCGATATTTATTTTACTTTTGCTACTCCGATGGCGAAGTTGTCCCAAAGGATGGATTCGATGGTCTCGGCTTGTGGTTCTTCACAGTCAATAATGACAATGATATCGGAATGCTTCCCTTTTAAGACTCTTTTCCGCTTTTTCAGGACCATTTCAATAAAAAGCCGGATAGCAAGACCAACAACAAAGCCGACAACTGCTCCGATTAGCCCCCAATAAATAGGCCCCCAAGATAGTTTAAAACCAATACTTGCACCAATAACTGAAAAGGCTGTAGCTAGTGCCATCCCAATATCAATCAGAGTGGTTCCATCTGAGCGATGGATGGAATCAAATAATCTTCGGTCCGCTGTGCGATTATCTAATGGGACGACATATATGCTTTCTCTTTTAATCCCTTTTTTCTCCAATGTGGAAATAGCCAATTCTAAATAACCGGTCGTCTCAAATGTTGAAAATACTTGCAAGTTATCACTTCACCTTTTGGCCCTTTAGTATACGAAAGTTTTCATTTTGGTAATTTTCCTTTAAATAACTTCTAAGATCTTTTTCAAAGAGCTTATTATTTTCAACCGAATTCATATACGAATCATAGATCGCAAACCCATAGTGCGAGGGGATAAAAAGAAACCACTCTGGTTTAATAACAGCGGTAGCTTCCTTTATTTTCCCTAAAAACAAAAGAGAAATGGCCTCTTGAATATGGGAGAAATAAAAGAACACGACCAACCAGAAGATGATAAAGAATGCCGTCAAGATCCTATGAATATAAAGCTGTCCTAAACCGGGGGTAAAGAGTGACCACATAACGGCTAGGAGCGGTTTTCTTTTGTCTAGGTAGTTGATTTCTAATGCACCTAAAGCAAATGAATTGTAACGATGCCCCTCATTTTCCGCTAGAAGATACACCTTATTTATATCTACGGTCGTTCGGTAGCTGTCCCAAATTCCAAATAAATAAACAGGAATGTACATCAGGAGCCATCTCGTGTCTAACACCTCTGTGGCCAATTCAGTTTTCCCTTGGAAAGAGAGAATCATCGAATCATTCACATGAGCTTTGATGTTAACGAGGACTTCCCAAATAAATAGAACATATCCTCTTAGGTACTTCGATAAAAGCATGTGTCCAAACCCTGGAAAGGCGGCTGACCACCAAGCAATGATGTAGGGATTCCTTAAATGCAGCTGGGTTGTTCCGTAAATACTCACATGGGCTTTATACCGCCTGGCCGTATTCTGATTTGTGTAATTATCCATTGTGGGCACCTTTTATGAATTATTTACCATTAGCATGTGCCTGAGGTAACATTCTTATTCGAAAAAAGGGGACAGTCCCCCGGCGCTTTAGCGCAGTGGGGGACTGTCCCCATAATGAATCATGTTACGGCCGTTTTCCTTTGCTAGGTATACAGCTTCGTCTGCGGTTTTTAGCAGGTGTTTCGGAGCGGTGGTCTCTGTGCTCGCGATGCCGATGGAAAGCGTGATGTATATGGTCAGATCGTTGACCAGGAACGGGTAGTTTTCAATTGTTTGGCGGATATTTTCCATCACACTTGTGGCTTGTTCCTTCATGCAGGAGGGCAGAATCACGACAAACTCTTCACCGCCGTATCTGGCAAAAATGTCCACATCTCTTAAGTGATCAGAGACAAGACGACTGACCTTTTCTAGAATGACATCCCCTACAAGGTGGCCGTACGTATCGTTTACTTTTTTGAAATGGTCGATATCAATAAATGCCAAAGACAATGGATACGTCTCTTTTTTCTCGAAAACATATTCCTGATAAAAATGCTTGAAGGCCCTTCTGTTATAGGCCTTTGTCAGTGGGTCTTTATTGGCACGATTCCATAATTCAGTTTTGTGTATATACTCATTCTTTAAGTCCTTTACAATCCAAAGCAGCAACAAGCTGAAAAGGATGTTCATGGGCAGTGCCGTTGGTAGAATGAGAAGGAGGTAGTTTTTAACGGAAAGTACCCCAAAAATCATCGAAACCACAATGTTGAGAAGGTTTAGAATAAAAACTGTGAATAGTACCTTTTTATAATTGCCCCAGTTTTTCGAAATCCAAGTAAGGAGTACAGCAGACAGAGAGAGAACGACCATGTTCATAAAACCCACTACTGCAGCAGGGGTGATTCCAAAGGTTAATCGTAATAGTCCAATTCCCACACCGATGACCAGTATGGTAAGGGGATTTCGGTAGTGCAGGGCAGCAATAATAATGGGCACGAATCGTAGGTCAAAAATGACTGAATCGTTTAAGTGGATCCCAAAAAACATCGAACACCAACCTGTGAAGATGGCGACAACTGTGTAACAGAGGGCTTTGAGTCCTTTTTTTATGTCCACCAGCAGATGTTTATGGATAAAGCTCGATAAGTAAATGATGGAAATAATGATAGCCGCATTAACGAGATATTCCTTAATTGTTATCATTCCGTTTTCCCCTTTGTCAGTGTGAGTGAATAGCCACAAGTGTACTTTTGAATGGTGAGGAAATGAAGCCTCACTTGTCCATTTTTTCTATTTAGTATAATAGATTGTTGTTGTCGAATCACGTCTAGGGAATTCGCGTCAAAAAAAGCCGCCCGTCTAGGACAGCTTGTACGATTATTCGGTCTGGGGACTCTAGTATTTTAAAGAAGCAAGAGGGCGTATGCGGTGTTTGCACCAAGTGATTTGGTCGCAAAAGAAGAACCATCTTCCAACGATTCAGAACTCCCAGCAACAGCAACAAACATGTATAACTGGTTACTCGCAGGAATCCTCTTCATCATTATTGGAGCAGGCGCTCTTTTAAGACAGCGTCGGAGAGACGTATAATAACAAAAAAAGGGACAGTCCCCCAGCGCTTTAGCGCAACGGGGGACTGTCCCTGATTTTTATATTTCCAACTTTTTATAGGTGCTTATTTTATATTGTTGGCTTAATTTATGGGCCTTTTTATGTAATGCATTCTTATTTCGTTCCTTTAATTCGTTAACAAATTTGATAGCCACTTTACTTTGTAATTCTTTTCGTAGCTCATTTAGTTCTTTTATGTAAGGTCTGGTATCGACTTCGTACTTATTACTATCTATTGATTTTCCTTTTGTCAAATGTTCATGGTCGGTCACAATTACGGCTTGGTTAATGTTTTTCTTTTTTATCATTCTTAATGCGACCAATACGGCCAGGAATTCACTTACATTTGATTTGGCTGTTTTTATATTCCAAACAGATGATATACCGGTAACTGTTTCCCAATTTTCAACCAGTACCAACCCAGTCCCTGCTTGGTGCTTTTTGGAACTGTAGGAGCCATCAACGATAAAAAATGGTACATCCTGAGGAATCTTCTGACAAAGAGGCATTAAGAATGATTTTATGGAGTTTTCAGTTGAAGTTGCCTTAGGACTCTGCGTTTTCTTCTCCTTCGTAGCTTTCTTGGAACTTTGGACCTGCTTCTCTACCTCTCTTGTTACTGTACCCTGCCGATAATAATCCAGAATATCCTGAACGTGAAAGAACTTCTTTTCTCCGACTTTCTCAAAGGGCATTTCCTTTTTACACAGGCCCACCAATTTCTCTTTAGTGATTCTTAGTGTTTCCACTATGATTTCTTCCGTGACATATTTTTCTAGTGTACGCCCCTTTTTATCTCGAAACTCACTCTCAAGCCGCTCTTGTGAGGGTTTGTAGGTCTTCAGCCAGGTCCTTATTTCACTTTCTAAAAATCGATATTCATTGCCAATCAAATAGTGAGGCATGCCATCATCTATATAGGCACTCATTTGAGTCTTCGTTACTTTTAATTTTTGAATAAGTTCTCCCTTTAAAAGTAAAGCTACCGGGGATTTTTGTTGTGCTGATGTCGCGATTATCCTCACCTGCATTCTCTAATCTACTATTCCATTAGGGTCTGTTTATATTCATTATATTACCTTAGTAAAATAAATAAATCCTAAACTTTTACAATTTTTTTATGGATATCGAGGTGAAAACCTACATTTATCAGGGATAAAGGCGTATTTAACTAATCGTTTGATTAGTAGCAGAATAAGGGGATTTTCAGAGAATGATGTCATGACCCGGGAAATTTCTCATTTATTGCTGAACAAGGAGGTCTTTTGTAAATAGTTTTTCACCAAACTTTTTATGAGAAACTAGGAAGCAACCGCATAAGAAAGCGGTTCAAGCCCGTTCTACTCAAACGTTTGAATAGTATAGCATATAAGTAAATCGGTCGATGTTTGTCACCAGTACCTACATTTACTTAAAAATTGGCTCTGTTAAACTTGCCTGTTGATTTCCGCTCCAGTCGCTTCGCTTTCCGTGGGCGTTTCGGCGAGCCTCCTCGGCGCTTGCGCCTGCGGGGTCTCTCCTGAACCGTACTCCCACAGGAGTCTTCGCGCCTTCCGCTCCAATCAACAGGGTGTATAAATCAACACTGTTCTTTAACACAGCCTAAAAATTTAATAGTCACTCTTACCTACTAATAGTAAAATAAAGGTAAAAATATCTGATGGGGGAGATTATACATGGATTGCTTACATATTAGAAAAATGGAAGAGACCGATAAAGAGTTTATCATTGGATTATCGACTCGATTTACCGAGTTTGATTTTATGGAGTGGCGAGATCCTCAAGTAATGAAAGACGCTCAATTAAAGATGGCCCAAGAAGCGGTCCATAGCAACGATCCTGATTCTGATATTTTTGTAGTAGAAGATGAGGGGAAAAACTTATTAGGTTTCCTTCATATGACAAAAAATGTAGATTACTTTTCCGGAGAAGAACAAGGTTATATTTCCTCCATTGCCGTTGCGAAAGAGGGCGAGGGGAAAGGAATTGCAAGGAAGCTGATGGAGAAAGCCGAAGCGTGGACAAGAAGTAAAGGATACAAGCAACTAACCTTGAATGTCTTTGGGCAGAACGAAAGAGCGATCAATCTCTATAAAAAATTCAACTTTGAAAACGAGATTGTGAAAATGGTGAAAGAATTATAATTTTCGGGGACAGTCCCCCAGCGCTTTAGCGCAACGGGGGACTGTCCCCCTCTTTTTTTTATGTCGACAGGTTTTGTAAGATGTTGTAAAATAAACTCTAGTTTAACGTAACATTATAAAGAACTAATTGTGCTGTATATAGTATGATTGTCCCATAAATCATCAAAATCACCTAAATTATGTAACTTTCGAACGAGGAAAAAAGTCCCGTAATTCTACATAATCAACCACTTGTATCCGAAACAAACCGAAAATTTTTTCCGTTAACCTCGGTTTTTTTAAAAAAATAAAAAAATTCCAAGAGTAATAGAGAAGGATTTACTTCCTTTAGAGAATGGTTCACAAGGGGAAATAAACATGATTGTCACGTTAATAAACAAAGAAAACATCAACTCCATCACCTTACCTGAAAAAATCCAGGGGCAGTATTGGATCTATGACACCCATCCCAACAACTCCAAAAAACTGGTCGGGATCGAAGGCTCAAATGGTGAGTGGATTCTAAAGTCCAACAAAGATGCCAAGATTGTTGATTCTTCAGGCACCTCGATTCGAAATACCGTTTTACAGCCATTAAGCATTTACCATTTGGCCATCGAAGGCCAAGGACACAAAATACTTGTTTTCGCAGAGCCCAACACAGAAGACCGCCAAACCTTCACCAAATTTATAGTCGACCAGGATATGGACATTCACATAGGAAGAAACGAGAAAAACCATATCGTCCTATCGAACCAATTTGTATCCGCCTCCCATGCCAAACTAACTATTTTTAATGGCCAATGGCGCATCGTTGACATGGATAGCACGAACGGGACCTTTGTCAATGGCGTCCGAGTGAAAAACAGCGAATTAAAGATGGGTGACATCATATACATAATGGGATTGAAAATCATCATTGGCAGCTGCTTCTTGGCCTTCAATAATCCGGATGGGATGGTATCCTTCCGGAAACATGCACTCAAGCCATTTATCCCTCAAGTCGTAGAAACTCCCGACGAAGAAGAGGATGAATTCGAGGCACCAGCCGTCGATTATTTTTACCGATCCCCTCGCTTTAAAAGAGACATCGAAAAGGCAGTTTTTAAAATAGATTCACCGCCGCCTAATGCTATTGGGGAAGAAATGCCGATGATGCTGGTGATTGGTCCATCGATGACCATGGGGATGGCCTCCATGGCGACAGCTATTTTCGCCATCAATAACGCCATGGCAACAGGCGATATCTCACGGGCCATGCCTTCCATTATTATGTCAGGAAGCATGCTGCTCGGAACCATCCTCTGGCCTGTTTTATCAAAAAAGTATGATATGAGACGAAGAAGGAAAAAAGAGAAAATCCGCCAGCAAAAATACAAAGAGTATCTAGATAAATTTGCCGTCCTATTTAATGAAGAGTCCCATAAGCAAGAGGAAATCTTACGGGAAAATTATGTTCCCATTACAGATGTGGTCCAGCGGATTGAACAGGTTGACCGCAACCTTTGGGAACGAGGACCCGGACAAAATGATTTCTTGAAGCTAAGAGTAGGAATCGGAGACGGTCTGTTATCCGCGGACATCAACTACTCTGAGAAAAAATTCTCGATCGATGACGACAACCTGCAGGAAGAGCTATACACCTTGTGCGAATCGCCAAAGGTTTTGAAAAACATCCCCATCACCCTATCGTTATTTGAAGAATATATCACTGGAATCATTGGCTACCGCAAACAAGCGACGGAATTCGCCAAAGGGTTGATTTTCCAATTGGCGGCACTGTATAGCTATGACGAAGTAAAGATGGTCTTCATTTATGAGCAGGAGGAAGAAGCCGAGTTTGGTTTTACCAAATGGCTACCGCATGTGTGGAGCCAGGATAATAAGTTCCGTTTCATTGCCACGAATCACAATGAGGTGAAGGAAGTTTCCGCGTTCCTTGAAAAAGAAATCGACCTCCGCTCGCAAATCAATGAGAGTGAGCTAGACGATGTGACGCCTTATTACATTGTGTTTGCGATGAGTAAGAATCTGGCTATCCGGGCTGAGATGCTGAAGCAGGTCTATGCCAAGAAAAAAAATCTCCATATCAGTGTTGTTACCTTTTATGATGAACTGAAAAATCTCCCGAAAGAATGCACGATGGTGGTGGAGGTGGAAGAACACAGCGGGAAGCTCTTCGATAAAGATGATCTCACGGGCCAATCGACGTCCTTTGTTCCTGACATTTACGTTACATCAGACCCAAATGAGCTGAGTGTGAAGCTCGCGAACATTCCGCTGGATACACTCGGCCATTCGTTCCACCTCCCGCAAATGGTTACCTTTTTAGAGCTATTTGGGGTAGGGAAAGTGGAGCATCTCAATGCGTTGACCAGATGGCAGGACAATGATCCCACGAAGTCACTGGAAGCGCCTGTCGGTGTGGACACTTTAGGGGAACTATTCAAGCTTGATTTACATGAGAAATTCCATGGACCGCATGGATTGGTTGCGGGGATGACGGGTTCCGGTAAGAGTGAGTTTATCATGACCTACATCTTATCCCTGGCCGTGAACTATCATCCGAATGAAGTGGCGTTTATCTTAATCGATTATAAAGGCGGCGGCATGGCGAAATCCTTTGAAAAATTGCCACACACGGCTGGCATCATCACCAACTTAGACGGTGCCATGATCAAACGCTCGCTGGTTTCGATTGAAAGCGAATTGAAGCGTAGGCAGGCCCTTTTTGCAGAGGCAAGTAAGCTGATTGGCGAGAGCAATATCGATATTTACAGCTATCAAAAGCTGGTTCGTGAAGGCGTCGTGACCGAACCACTACAGCATTTATTCATCATCTCGGATGAGTTTGCTGAATTAAAAACACAGCAGCCGGAGTTTATGGCGCAGCTAGTCAGTGCCGCCCGGATTGGACGAAGCTTGGGCGTGCATTTGATCCTCGCAACGCAAAAGCCAAGCGGTGTCGTCGACGACCAAATTTGGAGTAACAGTAAATTTAGGGTCAGCTTAAAGGTTCAAGAACGGGCAGACAGTATGGATATGCTGAAGCGGCCGGATGCGGCGGAACTGACAGATACCGGACGATTCTATCTTCAAGTGGGCTATAACGAATTGTTTGAGATGGGTCAGTCGGCCTGGGCAGGTGCTCCTTATTATCCATCCGATAAAGTGGTGGTCGAAAAGGACAACAGTGTCGTGGTCATTGACCGAAATGGCCGCCCGATTAAACAGGCAAAAATCGATAAAAAGAGAAGCCTGTTTGCTAATCCGAAAAAGCAGCTCGATGTCATTACCGACTACCTGCACACGATTGCGGAGGAAGAACGGATTCGTATTCGCCCACTGTGGCTGGATCCGATTCCTTCTATGATTTTACTAGACGATGTGAAGCGAAAATACAACGCTAGAAACAACCAGTCATTCGTGCTGAATCCCGTCATTGGTGAGTATGATGACCCGGTTAGACAGCAGCAATGCTTGCTGCGTCTGCCGCTTTCGGAAGAAGGGAATACGATTGTCTACGGGGTGGCCGGTAGTGGAAAAACCACCTTCATCACGACGATGGTGTATTCGCTCATCCAAGAACATACGCCAGATGAAGTCAACATCTATTTACTAGATTTTGCGTCAGAAACGTTACGGGCTTTTGCCAAAGCACCGCATGTGGGCGATGTGATTCTCTCTTATGAAAGTGAGAAAGTTAGCAACCTATTTAAGCTTCTGCAAAGCGAAGTGGAAAAACGGAAGAAGCTATTCGCTGATTATGGCGGCGATCATGCGTCCTATGTGAAGGCAACTGGCGAGAAGCTGCCATCCATCGTGGTGGCGATTAATAACTTTGCTGCTTTTACAGAAATATACGAGGAAAAAGAAACAGCGGTCAGCTTCCTTTCACGCGAAGGGACCAAGTATGGCATCTATTTCGTCTTAACGGCGCTTGGCACCAATGCGGTCCGGTTCAGGTTGCTGCAAAACTTCAAACAATTGATTACGTTGCAGTTAAATGATGAATCCGACTATTCCACAGTCGTGGGCAAAACGGATGGGTTGTTCCCATCGAAGTTCAAAGGCAGAGGCTTGGTGAAAAAAGACGCAGTGTACGAATTCCAAATCGCAAGCGTCACCGATGCACCGGTTCTATTTACGTTTATTCAACAGGTATGTCAAAAGCTGCAGGTCGTTTGGAAAGGTCATGCTGCGAAAAAGATTCCTATTTTACCAGAGTATGTGGATTTTGAATTCTTGGCAGACTACGTGGGGCCACAGAAGAGTCTCACCATCCCGATTGGGGTTGAAAAGAACTCCTTGAATGTTCACTACTATCCATTCGGACAGTTCTATGTCTCGATGATTCTATCTGCTGGTACCGAGCATCAGTCCTTAACGCATGACGTATCGGTGTTTATGGCAGAGAAATGTGGATTGGATGTAACGATGCTTGATGCGCAGCAGAGCTTTGCTGATAAAAATAACAAGGCCGTTACCTACTATTCTACGGTTAAAGAGTTTGAGCAGGTGATGGATGAACTGTTTGAGCTAGTAGTCTACCGAAATAACACCTTTAAAGAGGCGTTAGAGCAGGGAAGGGAGATTCCGTCCTTTGACCAAAAAATTATTGTCATCAATAGCATCGCAGCCTTGAAAAATGGTCTATCTGGTCAAAGTGCTGAAAAGCTAGCTTTGATTCTGGAAAAGGGTGAAGCGAAGTATAACCTCACGATTATTTTTGCCGAGCAGGCGAAGAATCTGTCAGGGGTCTCCTATGATAAGTGGTATAAACACCATATGAATCAGGGGGATGGCATTTGGGTTGGCAGCGGGATTACCGAGCAATATCAGCTGAAGCCGTCGAAGACGACGTCTGAATTGCGTGAGGAAATGACCGCTGACTTTGGTTTCTCCTTACAAAAAGGAAAGAGTGTCAAAGTCAAACTAGTCAACTCTGAAAAGGAGGAGGACACCAATGAATAAAGTCCTTGTTGAAATTTTTCTTCCTGCTGCCAATAAGAGTTTTGATGTATACCTTCCGCTCGAAAGCAAAATGAGTGAGGTCTTGGTCTTAGTGTCTACGCTCTTAAGCGACCTGTCCGATGGCAAATACAAAGCGATGGGCAATCCTGTCTTGTGTGACGCGTCATCGGGAATTATTTTCAATATTAACATGGCTGTATCGGAACTGGGCATTCAAAACGGTTCCAAGCTCATGCTGATATAAATTTTTTAAGCAAGGTAAAAGTACTTGTTGATTGAAGCGAAGCGACTGGAGCGGAAATCAACAAGTCACATTACCAAAGCTAAATTTTTCAAAAGAAGAAAGGGGTATAGAAAATGGGGAAACGAATCAAAGTCACTCCACAAGAACTTGAAACAGCTTCGAAGAAACTAACAGAGCTATCTGAAACGTACACAGGGATTTACACTCAGTTAATGCAGGCTGCAGGAACCATGGGTGAAGCCTGGGAGGGTGAGGATAATCTTGCCTTCGTTGATCAAATCAATGGCTTCAACGAAGATTTAAAGAATATGGCGGATAAACTAGCAACGGCTGGTCAGGCGCTAGAAGCCCAAAGAGCCAATTATGTGGCTACACAAGAAAATAATATGGTTCAAGTAAGAAAGTTAACAAACTAATAAATTAACATACACGCAAAGGAGTGAAGGGAATGGCTGGACATATTAAAGTCAATACGGCTCAAGTGGCCGACATTGCATCAACAATTGAGCGTTTAAATAGACAACTAGCAGAAGAATTGAAAACTAGTCAGAATACGATTAAAAATCTTTCGAACACTTGGGATGGTGAAGCAGCCCAAGCAACGATTGCTTCCTATGAAGAGTTCGCGGCGAAGTTCTTCCAGAATTACTACGATATCCTTGATAACTACGTGAAATTCCTACGAATCAACGTCGACCAAGGATACTTCGAAACAGAAAGCGTCAACACCAACTTAGCTGACGCGTTCAAATAGGGGACAGTCCCCTGCTATGGTAACGCGTTACTAACCTGAGGGACAGTCCCCCGTCATGGTAATGCGTTACCACCCTGGGGGACTGTCCCTCACACCTAAACTTTGAAAACAATACCGTTTGGATAATATAAATATAGATTAAAAAAACATTGGAGAAGTAGCTGATGAAAAAATTCATAGTTAGTATTTTTTTAGTACTTTTAGTGGCAGGAGTGAGTGGATGTATGAGCCAACAACCAACGAAAGAGGAAAAGAAGACGAGTGAATCAGCGATGCTTTCTTACTTGGATAAGAAGTACGACCAGAACTTTTCGGCGATCAACTATATCCCGGCCAAGCGGGGTTTCAATGACAGCATGAACCTGAACATTTTAGTGGCGAAATCAGAAGACGGCATTCTAGTCAATGTTCGTGAAAGATTGTCTAAGCCAGGTCAGTTTTTTGATGATTATCGCAATGCCCTTGCTTCTAAATCCATTAAGGACAAAATCAATTATGGGTCCATTGAAAACCTGCATCTAGCAAAAACCTATATCACTCTTACTCCCGAAGTTGAACCCGAAGATGTAAAAAATGGGGTATCTAGCTTAGCAAAAGACGATGTCATTATGGTGTTTAGTATCGTGTCCGTTTCTAGCGACGCCGATGAAAAAACGCTCAAGGCATTATACGATGTTTATCAGCAACTTCAATCCTTAGGCTATCCAGACACCGCCCTTATCGTTGCCTTCTCGCCTGACAAAGACAAAGCAGAATCGTACGTCAATAATTTCTTCCTTTATGGAAATCAAAAGTGGGAAGAGTACGATAAATCGGTGAAACACGTATTGAAGGTAAACGAAAACGGATTATCCTTTGACGAATTTAAGAATCAACTGAAGTAGGGGGGTGGATGGATGCCTAATCAAAAAGATGGAACCGAACAAGTTCCACTTAGTGAGCTGAGGGATCAGCAAAATGCCGTGTTAAATAAACTTGCCTATGCCAACGTCATTGATGAATGGAAGCCTGGACAATCCTTATATAAACTGGTGGCCCAGGTAGATACCGACTTGGCAGTAGAACTGAAAGCGGCCGGACTACAACATCTGGTCATCAAGGATTATGTGAATAAGAACGCCCACTCTGGATTTTGCGCGATTGCGTTCGAAGACCCGAAGACCGGGGAAGTCGGCATGTCCTTCAGGGGAACGGAAGGCATGGATGACCTGCTCCACGACCCAAAGGATATGGCGGATAATACATTAACTGCATCCATTGGGGTCTCTCCACAGTCATTAGAGGCGATTGCTTTTTTTGAAAAAAATGAAGAGAAGAGCGGAAAAAACTATCTATTTGGTCACTCGAAAGGCGGCGAACTAGCGGCCGAGGTGTATGCAACGAATTATACCAATGTTCTTGGGGTTCACATCATTAACCCACAGCCAATCAATCCCTATAAGCTCGGTCCCGATCAATTAGCGGCCCTTCAGTCGAAAAAGTTTGATGCGGTAGTCGTAAACGGAGACCTTGTATCCTGGTTAGGGCGAACTCCTTATCCCGTTCGATATGTTGAAAACAATGGCACACAGCCAGGCTTTTTTGGTCCACATTCGATTGATTCTATGAAACTAGATAATCGGGGCTATGCCGTAATTGAGAAGGATCCTTTTTCAGGCTATGCCTGGCAAGGTCTAGCCTCCACCATTGCGACCGCCGTTATGGGTGATATTCAAAGCCATCTAAGGGTGTATTCCTTCGCCATTAATACGGTGGTTCGCGTCGGCAATTTCATGATCAATGACCTGCCAGACATGGTCCACAAGTTTGTGAACTACCTCAAAGAGGAAATTGATAGATTCCGAGTGATTTCCAATGCAGCCAGAACGGCCTTAATCCAGTTCGTCGGCAGTCTTGTCAAAGGCGTTTCTCTCTTGTTCAAACTGGCCTTCAATGCAGGATACCGATATGCAACGGCCAATCCTTTGATAAAAGTAGATACCTATAAACTACGAAACTATGCCGATCAATTAGAGAGCATAAACAGAAGAATTAGCCAAATTGACCGCAGGATGGATTCTCTCTATTTAAAAGCGGGCTTCTCAGATTTATGGAATCTGCTGCAGGCGGATTTATTTACGGAAGAAAGTTGGAATATCAAGAAGTGTATCTATTATCTAAACGAAACGGCCGACGATTTTGAAACGGTGGAACGGAAGATTATCCAACAGTTGTAATGGGGGGCTGGGGGCATGAATGAAAGTGGACAGCAGGAGCTCTATTTAATCAAACAAGAGCTTCAAAATATTATCAACGAGTTAGAGAGTATTGCAGCGAGTATCCAAAGTGATTTTGAAGGAATCGGTAATGAAAAATGCGCTTCAAAAGTGAACCGAATTGCAGAGCAATACAGATTTATAAAGGGGAAACTCAACAATATCGATACCTCCAAGGTTACCGAAGAGTTCGCCAAAAGTCATGGTGGAGCTGCCACTTCCAAATAAGGACAGAAAGAAGGGGTAACGATGGCTGATAGGATTAAAGTTGATACAGAGCGTGTGTCTGCTGCCGCAAAACAAATCGCGCAGTATAACCGGAAAATCAGAGAGGATTTTTCTGCAGTGGAAGCAGCGATGAGAGCATTAAATAACGTATGGGACGGCACGGCCTCTAGTCAGGCACTGAGTGCATTTCATGACTTGAAGCATGCCTATGACGAACCGCGCTATGAAGTGATGAATAACTATGTGACCTTTTTACACCAGCAGGTGGATCCGGGCTATACCCAAACAGAGAATACGAATGTCTCGTTAGCGGATCGGTTTAAATGATAGTTTCATAGCCTAAGGGGGGACGGAATTGAGTAACTTTATAAAGGTAAACCACCGAGAATTTGAAGCGGCTGCCGATGCCATTGACACCTATGTAACCAGCCATAATAAAAACATGGACGCGGCAGGGCAAGAGGTAAAAACCCTTTCTGCCACTTGGCAGGGTACTGACAGCTCGCAATTTCAAAATCAGTGGAATCAGTTGACGGAGGCGGATTCAACCTCACGAAACATGACAAAGGCGTTAACAAATTATGCGGACTTTTTACGATATGCGGCGGGCCAATATAAGGACGCGCAATCGAAAGCGGTCAATCGCGCGAACGGCCTTTAAGAGTAGATTTTGATATTCGGGTGATTTTTTATGGGAAGAACAACAGTTGAACAAAATAAAAATGATTATACCGTGGTCAATCGGCTAGCGTATCCTGAAGCCATCAATGAACGGGAATTACGCGCCATTGCTGGAGGCGTAGTCGATGGACTCATTCCTGTAACGACGGAGAAAACCAAGAAGGGTGTTCTCATTCAAAGTACGGTCGAGGATATGATCTCCTTGAAGTCCTATTTTAGCAGTGTGGTCAGTAAGAAGATGTTTCTGGATACGCTGATTCAATTGGCGGCGATTGTGAAGGCATGCGAAAAGAATTTGATGAATGTGAACAATTTGATGCTCGACTGGGACTATATTTTTCTAGACCCGCGGACGAAAAAGGTGAAATGCCTGTTCTGGCCAATTGTGAATAATCAACAGACTGTCGTCCTAGCTGAATTTTTCCGGGAGCTGCCGTTCTGCGTTGTTTTTTCCAAACATGAAGACGCTAGGTATGTAGCCAGCTATATTGAATTTTTCAAGAGCCAGGTTCCTTTTTCTATTAATCAATTTGAAAAATTTATCTTTGGCCTGATGGGGAAAATTGTAGAGAACAAGTCTCATATTCCGTCTGGTTCTACGGGACCGGAGCCGCAGGACGCTAAAGTGGAGGAGAAAAAAGGGAATACCGGTGGGAATGTGGCCTATAATCCGTTCGCGAGCCATGAGGGAACCCAGAAGGAGGAGCTCCCACAAGTGAGTGAGACGTCTGTGTTAGGCTTGTTGGATGTGGACGGCGGGACCACGGTGCTGGGTGCGGACCTGTTCGAGGAACCGTGCTATCCGTATGTGGTAAGAGAAAAAACGCAGGAAAAAATCACGATTAACCGGACCTCTTTTCGAATTGGAAAAGAACGTCAGCAATGTGACTATGTGGTTTCCGATAATAACGCGGTGAGCCGCAATCATGCAGACATCCTCACGAGGAATGGCCGCTATTATATTGTCGACAACGGCTCTACTAATAAGACTTTCGTCGATGGGCGAGTGATTCCAGTGGAAAAAGAGATGGAGATCTTCTCAAGAACTAAATTACGACTTGCCAACGAGGACTTTATTTTTTATATTTGAGCTTCTGTTCAGATTGACCTAGATGGCACAAAAAGCTAACCAACAAGGAGTTTGGAGATGGAAGTATTAACTGCAGCATGCACCGATATTGGATTGAAAAAAGAAACCAATCAAGACAGCTACCTGCTAAAGATGGCAGAAACCTCTCTGGGAAAGGTCGTCTTGGCCGTCATCTGTGATGGGATGGGCGGGCTTTCCCAGGGAGAAGTCGCCAGCGCGAGTGTCATCCATGCTTTTTCCGATTGGTTCGACAAAGAGTTGCCTGTTCAGCTTGCCTTGCAGGATTGGAACGAGATTCAGTATCGATGGGGCCGAATTATTCAAGAGCAGAATCAGCGGATTGCCGAATACGGACGTGAAATCAAGATTCAGCTGGGAACCACGTTGACCGCTTTACTGCTCATTGATTCCTTCCACCTGCTGATTGGTCATGTCGGCGACTCGAGAGTCTATCGAATCGACCAGGATGTCGAGGTGCTGACGGACGATCAGACGGTCGTAGGGAGAGAGCTGAAACGAGGCCGAATCACGCCGGAACAAGCGAAGAGAGATCCGCGCAGAAATGTCCTCCTGCAGTGCATCGGGGCATCCAAACTGGTGGAACCTGAATTCATCCATGGCAAGCCAACTCGGGGGGAAGTTTATATGCTTTGTTCGGATGGATTTCGCCATGTGATTACTGAAGGTGAAATCTATCGTGCTTTATCGCCACGTGTTCTCGTGGACGAAAGGGTCATGACACAAAAGGCAAGAGAATTGGTGGAGCTCAATAAACAGCGGAATGAAACAGATAATATCACTGTTTTGCTTGTGAAAATTCAGTAAGGATGGGGAAAAACTTTGGCAGCTATTGGGTCTGTAATAGACGGTAAATACGAAATACTCAAGCTGATTGGACAAGGTGGTATGTCAAAGGTATACCTCGCCATGGACAAACGGCTCAATAAACAGTGGGCAGTAAAAGAAATTGAAAAAAGAGGAAGAGACAAGAACAACGAAGTCATCATCCAGAGTGCGATTGCTGAAGCCAACATGATTAAGAGGCTGGACCATCCGGCATTGCCGCGGATTGTCGACATCATCGATAACGGCCAGGTGATTTTTGTCATCATGGACTATATCGAAGGGGAGCCGTTGAGCAAGATTTTAGATGAGTATGGCGCGCAGCCTCAGGAACTGGTCATCGATTGGGCGAAGCAGCTTTGCGAGGTGCTCGATTATTTACATACTTGTGATCCTGCCATCATTTATCGCGATATGAAGCCGGCCAATGTCATGCTGAAGCCGGACGGGCATTTGAAGCTCATTGATTTCGGAATCGCGCGGGAGTTTAAGGAACAAAATCTAGCGGATACGGTCAGCCTTGGAACGAAAGGGTATGCCGCCCCGGAACAGTTCGGAGGCAAAGGACAAACCGATGCCAGAACGGATGTCTATTGTTTGGGTGTGACCCTTTATCATTTGGTAACGGGGCAGAACCCTTGTGAGCCCCCTTACGAATTATATCCAATCCGCGAATGGAATCCGCACTTATCGGGCGGTTTGGAAAAAATTATTCAAAAATGTACCCAGCTTAATCCGGATGACCGGTATCAGTCCTGTGCCGAGCTGTTATATGCGCTCAATCATTATGAGCAGGTAGATGACTTGTACCGGGCGAAGCAAAAACGGAAGCTGCGCAATTTTGGCCTGGTGGCTGGGGCCGCGGTGTTGTGTTTGGGTTTGGGCGTATTGGGTCAAGTAATGCAAACGAAGACCAATAATGCGGACTACGATAATAACATCCAAATGGCAGAAAAAGCGGCCACCGATGATCTGAAGGTGGACTATTATTTGAAGGCGATTGAGATTAAGCCAACGGAGAAGCCAGCCTATGTCGGTTTACTCGACGCTTTTAAAGGGGATGCCGCTTTTACGGTAGGGGAAGAAGAGCAGCTGAAGAAAAAGGTGAACGCGCATCTCAGTGAGATTCGTAGTAATCCTAAGTACGGTGATTTGGCGTTTGATATCGGCAAAACCTATTGGTACTACTACAATTATGGAAAAACTGAGACGAATGACAATCAAGTGACGAGAATGAAAAGCTCAATTCAGTGGTTTGAGGATGCAGTTCGGTATGGCTCAAAGAATCGCGACTATTACGAGATGGCTACCATTTACCGGGATATCGGCCGGTTCAATCGGGACATCACGCTCAACATTGAAGAGGCATCCGATAAAGGGAAGTACAAGCCCTATTGGGAGGACATGAAGCATCTGATTCAGATGATCGACCAGAATCCCGACGAAAGTGAGATTGTGAAGCTCGAGCTCTACAAATTAACGATGTATTCCATTGAAACGTATGCAAGGAAGTTTAAGCTTGATGGAGTGAGGGAAAGCGACATCCGATCGGTAGCCGAAGCGGTTAAGCAGAGCGCGAATCAGGTAGCTGTCACCACAGAAAAAACGGAAATAATCAAAAATGAGGTGATTAGTCGTTTTGCTACAGCCGAACAAGCGATTGATCATGCGTATCGAAAGGAATAAGGGGGGATTCGAATGGATGCAACCACGTGGCAAATCATTTCCATTGTCGGATATTCCCTGGCAGGCGCGCTCCTGATCACGGCCATCGTGTTGTTTTTTAAGATGAAGGTTCCGGCGATTATCGGCGAGTTCACGGGCCGGACGGCAGCCAGGCAGATTCAAGAAATCCGTGAGCATCGTGGCAATAAGCGCCATCAGCCGAATGTCTTTGATGTAGACCCGGAGATAATAAGGGAGCCTGTGGTTTCTGACGAGTTGGAGCCGGTTAATCGCACCGTGCTCGAGGCAAAGGGAGAGACGGAGGATCACTCCGGACCAACTGTACTGGGTAGCTTGCCTACCGAGGTTTTAGATCCGGACCAGCAAGAGCGCTACTTGTATCCGGAGGCTTTTTCAGAAGAGGGTTCTGAGGGGACCGAGGTGCTGGTTGAAGATAGGGACGTTTGGAAAGGGCAGGCTAGTGAGAAAGAAGAGCGGTACGCATTTACTGATGTGCTGAACGCTGAGGGCGGTCAGTTTGTTGAAAAAGAGGAGAGGTATTCGTTAACGGACGTACTGAGCGATGGTAGTGAAGAGAGGTCGCTTGAAAAAGAAGAGCAGTATTCGTTAACGGATGTACTAAGCGATGGTTTTGAAGAGAGATTGCTTGAAAAAGAAGAGCGGTACTCGCTAACGGATGTACTGTCTGATGAGGGGAAGAGGCTGCCTGTTTCAAAAGAGGAGAGGTTTTCGTTAACGGATGTGCTGGATGAAGATCGGAAGGAAAAACCTTTTTCAAAAAAGGACCGATATGCGCTAACAGATGTACTGAACGCTTATCGGGAGGGGCAGCCGCTTGAAAAAGAGGTGCTTTATGCGTTAACGGACATACTGAACGATGAGAAAAAGGCAATTTCTTCTGAGGGACGGATAGCGGCAACGGGAAAGCGATCATCCTCTGATCGAGTGGTCCCGTTATCTCTGACTGAAATCCTAGGTAACTATAAAGAAGGTGAGCCTCCTACCGTTGATGCAGGAAAAGAGTTGCTTTTATCCTTAACCGAAGTGCTTTCTAATGAAAAAGAAGCGACGATGGAAGCCAAATCAAAAGAACGCGAGGTTCTTTTATCATTGACTGAAATTCTGACTACAAATCAAGAAAAACCATCCGCATCCGTTGAGGTGCCGAAAGAGGTACTTTTATCGCTGACGGAAATTTTGTCAAAAAATACAGGGGTTGTCTCGAATAGCGCTGAAAAGGATTCAAAAGAAGCAATGCCTGTCTCGACGGATGAGAGAGAGGTGCTGAGACCTCGAACGGAAGTGCTATCGGAAAAAAGAGAGGATCAAATGCCCCGAACGGATGTGTTAACAACTGAGACCGAGGTTCTGGATTATGGGACTGAGTTATTAGCGGAAGATCAAGAAACCACCGTATTATATCCGACTGCTGAACTAGAAAATGAGAGCGAGAAGGATGTTCCAACGGTTGCATTTAAGGTAGTGAAGGACATTAAGGTTACTCATACAAACAAGAAGATTTGAGTGGGTTACGGATTCGGACAAAGAAGAGTGTGAAACTATCAAGATAGTCAGAAGAAGTCTGAACTTCTGACGAAGATGGGTAAGAAACCATCAAGATAGTCAGAAGAAGTCCGAACTTCTGACAAAGATGAGCAAGAAACTATCAAGATAGTCAGAAGAAGCTTGAACTTCTGACAAAGATGAGCGAGAAACCATCAAGATAGTCAGAAGAAGCTTGAACTTCTGACAAAGATGAGCAAGAAACTATCAAGATAGTCAGAAGAAGCTTGAACTTCTGACAAAGATGAGCGAGAA
>NZ_JBDGJV010000013.1:0-30737 GCF_057656715.1 Neobacillus sp. Soil_C_43 | reverse complement strand
AACCATCAAGATAGTCAGAAGAAGCTTGAACTTCTGACAAAGATGAGCGAGAAACCATCAAGATAGTCAGAAGAAGCATGAACTTCTGACAAAGATGAGCGAGAAACCATCAAGATAGTCAGAAGAAGTCTGAACTTCTGACAAAGATAAGCAAGAAACCATCAAGATAGTCAGAAGCAGACTAACCTTCAGATAGAGACTAGCATGAAAAATAATATACTTTTTCAAAAAAACCACCAAGCAAAGGAGTGTGAATCATGTTTTCAAAAAGGAAATCCAAGCTGACACGGCTGATGGCTGTCGTTCTGGCCATCATGCTTGTCGGCTATAACATACCTGTTGGTGTTATCACCAAGGTGTTTGCCCAAACAGGCATTAACCAAAAGGTATTCACCATGGAAATCTTAGAAAATGGTGCCCCCGTTCCTAATCAGGAAATAACCGGACATAACGCCAACAATGAGGTCAGTGTAACGGGCACCACCGACAAGGACGGCCTGGTCGAGTTTCCAGAACTCACTAATGCCTTATTCGATAAAAACAATCAGTTTGAGTTTTTAGTAGCTTCAAAGACTTTTTCCATCGTGCTAACAGAGGGAACCACTGACCACTATACTTACGATGTGGCTACTGAAAAACTGACTCTCGTAGAAGAACCACCTGCACCGCCGGTGAAAGCGAAATACACCGTGACCATCAACCAAACCGGTTTTGGTCAGATTAAACTAAACGACATCGACTACACAACCCCTGCCCAATTTGAAGAGGGGACAAAGGTAGACGTTGCCATTACTCCGGACCCGAATTACGAGATTAAAAACGTAAAAGTGAATGGGGAAGAAAAGAAGGTCACAAACAACGATGGATACATAGAAACAATCGATGCCCTTTCGGCGGATACCACGATTGACGTCCAGTTAGTGTTAAAAACCTACACGATTTCTTTTTCTAGCTATAAAAATGGAACCGTCAAGGATGAGCAAAACCAAACAATTAACTCGGACGGCGGGACGGTCAAGGTTCAGCATGGTTCTGATTCTTCATTTTCCGTTACCCCAACAACAGGCTACCATCTTGGAAACATCAAAATTGATGGAGCGGCTATTAATCTAGCGGACGAACTGGCACCGACCAAGGACGGTTACAAGTACACTTTTTCAAAAATGACAGAAAACCATCAGGTGGAAGTGACATTCGCGATCAATACCTATCAGGTGACGCCCTCTGTCCAAGGGGACCACGGAACGATTGAACTCGCACAGTCTGTAGTCGACTACGGCAGTGACGCGAAGGCGGTGATTACGCCGGAGGATAACTCTTACAAAGTCGCTGCCCTAAAGGTGAATGGGGAAACAATAGACCTCACCAACAACGACAACTTTGTTGATAATAATGACGGCACGAGTTACACCTACACCGTGAAAAATGTGACCAAGGATACGACGGTCGAGGTGTCGTTTGAGCGGATTGCGATGCTTGAGGGAGATTGGGAAACCTACGTCTCGATTAAACCGGCCTCTGGTTCGTTACTCAAATCCTACAAAGAGGGCAATAATGAGATTCGTGTGTATTCAAAGAATGCCATCGTCGTGGTATCGGCGATTGACCCCTATTACCGTGTCGACATCTCGGATTCGATTAAGCATTGGAAAGGGAATTATATTTTACGAGATTCAACTACGATTAAAAGATTGCTAGTCGCGAAGGGGCCTTTTGGCGGCGAGGAAATCAAGCTGCCGGGTCATTTAATTCTGTTGTTTGATACAGAAGGGCCAACGGTAGAGGAACCGACCGTCAAGGGTGACAACGAAGCAACCGTGGATGATGCGACCTGGTTCAGTGGCGGCGTCACCGTTTCAGGTAAGATTGAAAACACGGAGCAGACCTTTGATGGCGTGACTTTTTCCACCCCTATTGAAAAAGTGTATTACCAGAAGGGGCCTTATACTCCTTATGAACTAGGCATGGAAGCTACCTTTAATGCAGAGAAAAATAGCTATTCCTTCAAGCCTGACGATGAAAGGTACAGCGGGGTCTATAGCATTTGGGCGGTAGACCAAGCAGGAAACGCATCAACCGTGAAGTCGGTTCAAGTCAATATTGATAAAAAGGAACCGACGCTTGCTGACGGAGAAGCCGTTACTTTTGAACAGAAAAACGACGATTATTTTTCTAAAGTCTTAAACTTCCTTTCGTTTGGAACATTTTTCAATAAAGAAGTGGAAGTTACTGTTCGAGTGAAGGACGATGCCTCTGGTGTTGAGGCGATTTCACTAAAAACGAGCGATGAGAAGGTCGTTCCAAAGCTCGTGGACGGTAGCTTTGAAAAAGAAGGACTGTTTGCACAAGCGAAGTTCACGGTGGATGCGGAAAGCTTCAAGGGGACGTTCCATGTCACGGTAACCGACCATGTGAAAAATAAAAACGCCGAGCCGTACTTGGTGACGAAAGACAACTCGAATATCGAAGCCGACAACAGCGGCGTCGTGATGATTGAGAAGAAGGCACCAACTGCCAAGGTGGACGTTACGGCAAAAGAAAACGTTTCTTCGGATGGCGATGCGTACAACGGCGATGTCACTTATGATGTGACCGTTCAAGATGCAGAATCCGGCATTAACACGGTAAGGATTGATGTGAACGGGAAAAAGCTCGAATACGATTATTCCCATTTGACCGAGAAGCAGACGTATACGTTTGCGACGGATGATCCAGGTGTTTCCATTCATGAAGATGGAACGTACGTAGTTTCGATTTATGTGGTGGATAACGCAGGGAACACGAACATCGTCACAAAAACGATTTATGTCGATAAAACGGCTCCAGCCATCACTGACTTTAGTTTCTTAACGAAAAATGACCAGGGCAGCTATGAAAAGGTGGAACAAAACGTCACTCTGAAGGATTCGGTTGAACTGACGGGGTATGGTTACTTTTTCAAAAAGCCAACGCGCGTGAGTGTGAATGCAGAGGATCCTGTAGTGGCATACGAATACACAAGTAACGTTAAATCGCTGATTGTCTATTTAAAAGATTACGAGAGTGGAAAGTATTATGCTGTACTAGCCGACGGTTCTTTTAAAGAAATCGCGGAGTCTGCTGTTGATAAAATTGCACCGGTTCCTACTACAGGCGAATTTACTTTCGATGTCCCAGAAGCGTTCAAGGGGCAGATTTTTTCAAAAGCAACAGATCAGGTGAATAACACGGGTACGTTTGAAACGCCGGACGGCACCGTGATTGAAAACGAAAAACAGCATGCGAAGGAATTGCATATTACGCTTGAAAAAGCGAAAACGGGCTATAAGGATTCAAATAACTTAGAGCTTTATGCTAAAAATGTAGACGTGAATGTGAAGGTTGCGGATTCCTATTCAGGGATTCAGAAGGTGGAATGGTCAGTGGTTGCGCCTTATGATACGGCGAATAATCAGTCCGGCAGCCTGACGATCAACAATGATAAAACGTATGCAGCGGGCAGCTCGGTGGACGGTTGGCAGCAAACCAAGACCGATTTAAACCTTGTGACGGAAATGACCAAAACCCTTTCGGTAAAAAATAATAGCAATGCCATTGTGGTAAAGGTAAAAGTGACGGACCGAGCTGGGAACGTGTCGGAGGAGAAGATGACGTTCAGCATCGACAAGACGGCGCCGACGATTCAGGTTTCCTATGATAACAACCAATCCGACCCGGCAAATAAGGACTTTTACAAGGAAGGACGTACCGCGACGGTTGTGATTACGGAGCGTAACTTCAATGCCAAAGATGTGGTTCATAAGATCACGAATACAGATGGTGTGATTCCGAAGCTGGTGGGCTGGACGACGAAGGTCGATACGAAGGATCCGGATCAGACGACGCATACGGCCACGGTGAAGTATTCGGCCGATGGCGATTATACGTTTGATATGAAGTATAAGGATAATGCAGAGAATGAGGCACCTGGTTTCGCACAACAGAAGTTTACGATTGATAAAACCAAGCCTGTAATTAAGGTATCTTATAGTAATGGGGCGGCGGAGAATGGCAACTATTATAAATCTGCCCGGACCGCGACGATTTCCATTACCGAGCACAATTTTGAAACGAGCCGCATTAAGGTGTCAGGCACCGCAACGGATAATGGCAAGGGTGTTGCGTTCCCGGCGGTAAGTAGCTGGAGAACTAATGGTGATGTACATACAGCCACGATTCATTATTCGGCGGATGCCAAGTATCATTTTGACATTGATTACACGGATATGGCTGGAAATATCGCGGCTCATTATAAAGCGGATGAGTTCTTTGTGGACCAAACGGCTCCTAAGCTATCGATTACAGGTGTGAAGGATCAGTCGGCCAATAAGGGCGATGTGATTCCGGTGATTACTTTTTCGGATACGAATTTCGATAAAAATGCAGTTTCGATCAAGTTAGCTGGAGCGAACAGAGGCGGAGTGGACTTGAGCGGCCGATACGCAAATGTGGCGAACGGTCAGGTCTACACGTTCAACAATTTCACGAAGAAAAAGGAAGTTGATGATATCTATACGTTGACGGCGGCTCTTGTGGATATGGCAGGCAATCGGACCACACAAACGATTCAGTTCTCTGTCAATCGATTTGGTTCCGTCTATGTTTTTGATGAGGCGTTGAAACAGATTGATGGGAAGTATGTGAAAAATGAAACGGATGTTGTGGTAACGGAAACCAATGTGGACAGTTTGGAGCCTGAAACGGTGAAGGTTAAGATGACGAAGAACGGAACGCCGACTGACCTTGCAAAAGGGAAAGATTATACGTTAACGGAATCTGGCGGTAAAGGTCAGTGGAGTAAGTACAAGTACGTGATTAAAAAGTCGCTGTTTGCCGGCGATGGCAGGTATACGGTGGCGCTGTACTCTGAGGATGCGGCTGGCAATATCAATGAGAATATCGATGAGACGAAGAAGGCCGAGATTTCCTTTGGAATCGATAAGACGGCGCCTGTGATTGTTCCGATTGATATTGAAAGTGGGGAGCAATACCCGTTTGAGAATAAGTCCGTCACGGTTTCGATTAAGGATAATCTCGTTCTTAAGGGCGCTGAGATTTATGTGAATGATAAGAAGGTTGAGCATAAGGAAGAGGGAGAGAATTTCGTGTTTGATATTGGAAGCTCGAACTCTAAGCAGAATGTGAAGATTATTGCGGTGGATGCAGCTGGGAATGAGATGACTTCTAAGGTCAATGACATTCTCGTATCGACTAACCCAATCGTTCGCTGGTATAACAATACGCCTGTGTTCGCTGGCTCGCTTGGCGGTGTGGGCGGAATTGCTATTGCAATAGGTGGATACTTCCTCTACCGAAAACAAAAGAGTAAAGACGATCATGATGAAGTAGAAGATCGAGTGGTAGGATAGGAGGTTAATAGACCATGTTTGAAGAAACATCTCTTGTGATTGTGCTGTTGGTAGCTAGTTTACTTGTTAACCTCATTACATTGGTAATAGTAATTATGGTATTTAGGAAAAATGGGATGGGGACAAGCCGAAAAGAAGGGCGAGGCGGATCATCGCAGGTAGAGGCTGCTGCTTCAACTGCAGCTGTAACTGGCATCGTCTTCTGCCGTGCGTGTGGCAACCAATACGACTCAACCAGCCCGGCATGCCCGAATTGCAAGACAACACGATAAACGAAAAAACGGGGACAGTCCCCCAGCGCTTTAGCGCGGCGGGGGACTGTCCCCGTTTCTATGCAGTTTGAGTGATCTACTTCCTAATGTTATAATAATGGTAATTTACGTAAGGAGGGAAGTTAAAATGAAGCCAATTAAAGTAGAAAATGAGGAAATTAGAAAGGTTATTATTTCGGGAGAGGACTATATTCAAATTGATGATCGGAAATTCCTTTTGTTTGAAGTAGACCAAATTAAAGAACCCAATGTGTACGAAGTAACCGATTTGGATGAAGAATGTCAACTCAGAAAAGCATTGGAAGAGGATAATCCAATATTATCTGAAGAAGAAATCAACAAAATGTTGGGTATTTAAAAATGAAAGTATTATGGAGAAAATCGGCCATTCAATCCTTACTAGAGCTCGACAAATGGAGAGCAACCGTTGAACTACCCCAAATATCACCATACTTAAAAACCTCCTTTGAATTTTATTTTCAATCAGTAGACTATAGCATCTATATTCCGGGTAAAACAGTTTACATAAAAAGTTACCCAGTTGATTTACGGATGGTACTTATTTCTGTTGGTAAGTCTGATCCCTACAAAGTATTTTTTCGCCTCACATCTAGAAATATTGAGATCTTTTTAGTTAGGCACCCCCATCAGAAACCCTTAGGATAGTTCCTCAATATTTTGGGGACAGTCCCCCATCGCTTTAACGTAGCGGGGGACTGTCCCCTTGTCGTTCAACTTATTTTGTTTTAAGATTTATTCAGCAGACAACTTAATGGATGCAGGAGGATTATTAATGTCTAAAACCATCGTTGAAAAATTAAACTTGCTTAAATATAAGAAAGTCGTTGTATTGGACATGCCTGAGGGCGGAGAGTACTTTAACGGATTACCAGATTACGATACAACGTTTAGGGAAAAAGGGTATGATCTTATTTTTGCTTTTGTCCTTACGAAGAGTGAATTGAAAAAATTGATGGATTTGGTCATCGAGAAAAGATATCTAAATGAAAATGGATATATTTACATTGCGTATCCCAAAAAAGGGAATAAGGTTTATCAGACGTATATCCATCGTGATGAATTATTCGAGGCGTTAGGTGCGGATGAAGAAGGGTATGTTGGAACCAGCAGCATTAAATTTGCCCGAATGGTTGGACTAGATGAAGTATTTACAGTAGTTGGGCTAAAAGAAGAAAATCGAAATAAGAAAAGTAAAAGCTCAAAAGCAAGTCAGTGTGTGGATGATTACATTGCCATGATACCAGAAGTAGAAAAGGATTTGCAGGGCAAGGCGGACCTGCTTGCCTTCTACCAATCACTTACCCCGGGGTACCAAAAAGATTGGGCCCGTTATATTTATAGCGCAAAACAAGAGGCAACCAAAGAAAAGCGGCGGGAAGAAATGAAAATGATCCTTGGAGCAGGTTACAAAACTCGTGAACTCTATCGGAGTAGATAAGTGTGGGGACAGTCCCCCAGCGCTTTAGCGCAGTGGGGGACTGACCCCCACTACTTTACCGCTTCAGCAAGCAAATCTACAATATGGACGCCCCTTATTGTTGAAGAGAGTCCTTCCCGCTCGATACCAAGCTGCATTTGTAGCAGGCAGCCGGGGTTGGCGGTGACGATGGTGGTTGCGTGGGTCACTTTTGCTTGAACCATTTTATAGTCGAGCATCACCATCGAAGATTCCGATTCTACAATATTATAAATTCCGGCAGACCCACAGCAGCGGTCCGCATCCTTCATTTCTTGATAATGTACCCCCTGTATCGCTCGAAGCAGCGTTCTCGGAGCAGAAGCCGTTTTCATCACATTTCTCAGATGGCAGGAATCCTGATATGTGATCACCTGTGGTGGAAGATCTAGCTTCACCTTCTTATGAAAATCAACACCCACCAGAATTTCAGAAATATCCTTAATTTTCTCCTTGAAGGCCTTCGCCCGATCTTTCCAATCAGGGTCATCCTTTAAAAGATGATCATAATCAACTAGGAAGGCGCCGCAGCCTCCGGCATTCGTAATAATGTAGTCCACCTCTAACTCCTCAAACGCCGCGATATTTCTCTTTGCGAGTTCCTTGGCCCCGCCCTTTTCGCCGCTATGTCCATGCAAGGCCCCGCAACATGTCTGATCGCGAGGAATAACGATTTCACATCCAGCTAACTGCAACAATTTCATGGTAGCATCATTCGTTTTTAGGAACATTGTATCCATTAAACAGCCACTGAAAAAAGCAACTCGATGTACCTTATCGGCCATTGCCGGAAGATGCTCGGGTCTATTCTTCATTTCTTTCCTCGTCGATACCTTTGGCAGTATTTTTTCCATTGTGGCCAATTGTTCAGGTAAAAGTCCTAAATAGCCTATTTTTTGCGCAAAGGCTTGAAGCCCCGATCGCTGGTAAAATCCTAGTAGGCCAACCGCTCTTCTCATCCGGTTGGGGTGGGGGAAGAGCCCCTGAAACACCGTTTTTCTAAGTGCCTGTACTGGCAAGGAATACTTCTTGTTTTGATTGATAATATCCCGTGCATCCTCCAACAGATGACCATAATTCACCCCTGAAGGGCAGACCGGTTCACAGGCACGGCAGCCGAGGCAGAGCTCCAGTGAACGCTCGAAATCCTCATCTGGTTCAATCAACCCGTCAACGACCGCTTTCATTAAGGCGATTCTTCCCCGTGGAGAATGAGATTCCTTATAGCCTGATTCGATATAGGTAGGGCAGGTGGGCAGACAAAAGCCGCACCGCATACAGTTTAACAATTCATCCTCATTCATTTGGGCTTTAAATTGTTGTTGAATTTTTTCCCGTTCACTCAACGTTGTCATCTTGTAATCACCACACGTTTCTTGCTGTCTTTGGCAAATACCTTGCCTGGATTCATGATGTTGTTCGGATCAAATGCCATTTTGATGGCTTTCATCGCGGCTATTCCTTCTTTTTTCAGCTTCCATTCCAGGTATGGGGCCTTCATGGCACCAACGCCATGTTCCCCTGTAATCGTTCCACCCAGTTCAATCGCTTTTTCAAAAATCTCAGCAAAGGCTTGTTCTACTCGTTCTATTTCTTCATGGTCTCTGGCATCCGTCGCGCAGGTAGGGTGGAGGTTTCCGTCTCCTGCATGACCAAAGGTACAAATCGTGAGCTGATATTTTTCCGTAATTTCATTAATCGCCTTCACCATATTGGCAATCTCTGACCTTGGAACGGTCGCATCCTCGAGAATCGTCGTCGGTTTTAAACGGGCAACAGCTGAAAGGGCCGAGCGCCGTGCCGTTCTTAGCGCATCCGCTTCCTCTTCCGTTGCTGCAATCTGAATCGACACTGCCTGCTCCTGTTTACATACTTCCGCTATTTTTTTCATATCTCGTTCCACTACCTCTAAAGGACCATCCTGCTCGATTAAGAGAACGGCTTCCACATCGGTAGGCAGCCCAATTTGTGCGAAATCCTCCACCACCTTCAAGGTAGGTTGGTCTAAGAACTCCAACGTTGTCGGAATGATTTTATTCGCAATAATCTTGGAAACAGACTTGGCAGCAGCGGAAAGATCCTGATAGTGGACAAGCATCGTCTTTCTTGTTTCCGGCATCGGAATCAGCTTCAGCGTGGCTTCCGTAATCACACCCAGTGTGCCTTCAGAGCCAACTAAAAGACGAGTCAGATCATATCCGGCGACATCTTTTGCCAACTTGCCACCCGTACGGATGATGTCGCCGTTTGGCAGGACGGCCTCGAGGCCCATCACATAATCTCTAGTTACGCCATATTTCAAACCCCTTAGGCCACCTGAATTCTCATTAATGTTGCCGCCGATGGTTGAAATCTTCATCGAGCTTGGATCGGGCGGATAGAACAGGCCCTTTTCCTCGATAGCATGAATCATATCCAGAGTGATGACACCTGGCTGCACGGTGATGGTTAGATTTTCTTCATCTATTTCAAGAATTTGGTTCATGTGTTTAAAAAGAAGGACAATCCCGCCTTCTGTAGGGCAGGTTCCGGCACATAGATTCGTCCCGGAACCGCGTGGAACGATCGGAATCTTATATTCGTTACAGAGCTTTACGATTTCTGCCACTTCCTGTTTTTTGCGCGGGCTGACCACGGCATCCGGCATCGACTGGAAATTAGGTGTGGCGTCATACGAGTAAACTAAGCATTCTGTTTTCGAATCAGCAAAATTTTCCTTGGTTACAATAGAAATAAGTTTTTCTGATACTTCCCTCGAAAGCATTGTTTTTTCCCCATCCTTATTTATCAAAATTTAATTATGTTATATGCAAGCCTTTCCAAAAATACTTCCTCAAACTGTGAACAACCTCTATATTCCTTATTTACAAGTCTATTATAATTCATTTTTGAAACTTTGTATTAAAAAAATAATAATATATTGAAACATAATTTCAACGGTGCTATACTGTGTTTAGAAAGCGGTATCATTATTTTTTTTACAACCGAAATACAAAAGGATGATAGGTATGTTAGAACATTTAACGACGGAAGGTCGTAATGAGAAAACAATGCACCTGGACCAAATGAAAGCGATTGATTTTTTGGAGGTGATGAACGAAGAAGATATGAAGGTGGCTTATGCTGTAAGGCAGGAGCTGCCACACATTGCAAAGGCCGTGGAAATGATCGTCGCCGCCTTTAAAAATGGGGGAAGATTAATTTATATGGGTGCAGGGACAAGCGGCCGAATTGGCTTGCTCGATGCAGTAGAATGTCCGCCGACCTTTAATACTTCTCCGAATGAAGTCATTGGCCTGATTGCCGGTGGTGAAAACGCCTTTATTAAAGCCGTCGAGGGTGCAGAGGATAGTCTGGAATTAGGGATTCAAGATTTAAAAGGCATTCAGTTAACAAACAAGGATGTTTTAGTAGGAATTGCAGCCAGTGGTAGGACTCCCTATGTACTAGCAGGACTGGAATATGCAAAGAATATAGGAGCCAAGACTGTGGCAATCAGCTGTAACAAGGAGTCAGAAACGGGCAAGATTGCCGAGGTCGCGATCGAAGTAGTTAGTGGTCCGGAAGTCCTGACAGGCTCTACCCGTTTGAAGGCGGGTACTTCACAGAAGCTTGTCTGCAATATGCTTTCAACAGCCTCCATGGTCGGGATTGGGAAAGTATATGGTAATTTGATGGTCGATCTTCAGCTAACCAATGAGAAGCTGGTAGAACGGGCCAAACGCATTATTATGGAAGCAACAAACTGCCCTTATGAAATTGCCGAAGAATTTTTAGCAAAAGCAGATAATAAACCGAAAGTCGCCATTATTATGATTTTAACGAATGTTTCCTATGATGAGGCAGTGAATCGATTAGAGGCAGCAGAAGGCTTTGTAAGAAATGCAATCTAAACTATCCCTTGTAAAGGAGAATGAAAATGAAAGTATTATTCGTATGTTCAGGTGGAATGTCAAGTGCAATCGTGGTTAACGCGCTAAAGAAAGAAGCGGAAAAAGCGGGTATGGAAATCGAAGTGTTAGCAGTTGGAACACAAGAATTTGATGCGGAAGTACAAAATGGCTGGGATGTAGCAATGGTTGCTCCACAAGTCAGACACCGTTTTGATGGCTTCAAGGAATCTGCAGATGCAGCGGGCGTTCCGTGTCAAATTATTCCGCCACAAGCCTACAGCCCACTTGGCGGCCCGACATTATTAAAACTTGCTAATGAGCTAAAAAAATAATTTTTCTAGATACAGAAAACATTTAAAGGGAGAAATGAAAATGGACAAATTTGTAGCCTTTTTAGAGAAAAACCTTTCGACTCCAATGGCTAAATTATCTGAGCAAAAACACTTACGCGCCATCCGTGATGGTGTCGTTTCTGCCCTGCCATTCATTATTTTCGGAAGTATTTTTCTTATCATTGCCTTTCCACCGGTAAGTGCGGATTCAGCCATTGCGGCTTGGTCAACGAAACACATTGCAGAGATTTTAATCCCTTACCGATTAACGATGTATATTATGACCTTGTATATCACCTTTGGGATCGGGTACAGTTTATCGCAAAGCTATAAGCTCGACCCATTATCAGGGGGACTACTTTCTACGGCAGCGTTCTTATTCACGATTGGCGTTCAAATGGTGAAGGATGTTGGGTTTGTTTTACCAATGGCTAACCTTGGTGGACACGGTCTGTTTGTTGCGATGATTGTGGCTATCTTTTCAGTAGAATCCATGCGTTTCTTTAAACAAAAGAAAATCATGATCAAAATGCCTAGCTCTGTTCCAACTTCTGTTGCTCGTTCATTTGAAGCGTTACTTCCAGTAACCTTTGTTTTAACCGTGATGACACTCATTACTGTAGTGTTTGGTGTGGATACACATACGATTGTTGATAAGTTAGTTGCGCCACTTGTTAAAGCAGGTGACACGTATATTGGGGTTATTATTCCTGTATTCTTAATTACTTTCTTCTGGTCTTTTGGTATTCATGGTGTTTCTGTCGTTGGTGCGGTTGCACGTCCTGTTTGGGAAGTGTATTTAGCCAATAACTCAGCAGCGGTGGCAGCTGGAAAAACGATTCCGCATATCGCTCCTGAAACGTTCTTCCAATGGTTCATCTGGATCGGTGGAGCGGGTGCTACATTAGGTTTGGTTATCGCGATGTTACTGACAGCTAAATCACAATATAGCAAGGCGATGGCGAGAACAACGATTGTTCCAAGTCTTTTCAATATTAACGAACCGGTTATTTTCGGTATGCCAATTGTGTTAAATCCGGTATTAATTATTCCTTTTATCATTACTCCATTAGTTGGAGCGACGATTGCGTATGTTGCTACTTCTATCGGCATGGTTAACCCGACGTATGTTATGGTTCCTTGGACATTGCCAGCACCAATCGGCGCTTACCTAGCAACTGGTGGTGACTGGAGAGCCGTTGTCCTTGTTCTTGTGAATATTGCTATATCGGTTATCATTTATCTACCATTCTTTAAGATGTATGATAAGAAATTAGTAGCCCAAGAGGTTCAAGATCAAAAAGCAGCTTAAGTTTATAGCTATGTTAAAATTGTCTGTTGATTTCCGTTCCAGGCGCTTCGCTTTCCGCGGGGCGTTCTGGGAGCCTCCTCGTCGCTCACTCCTGCGGGGTCTCCCATGACCGCTACTCCCGCAGGAGTCTCGCGCCTTCCACTCCAATCAACAGAGTGTACCAAAATCAACTTAAGCATTAACATAGTCAAGTTTGTAAGGGAGTTTGGACCAAATTTGCTCCGAGCTCCCTTCTTTATTCAATTATTAAGGAAAGAGGTATGGACATGAGCACATCACCGGCTACATCACCCAAGCTTCACTTTTTCAGCTATAAGAGTGGCTTTCTATTTTTCGGCTTTATTCTTGTTTTTAATCTTATCTTTAATCCTCTATTACGCATGATCGGTGTCGATCAGCAATTGGCCTTATATATCATTAATACGATTGGCATTAGTGTCGGACTAACGGGTGTGATGGTGTTGATTGAAGGTAAATTTAAAACCAAGAAGCAGATGACGGCTTTGTTTTTCTCCTTATTCATAGGAAGTCTGCTGGCCTGTTATTTGATTGTATATCGATAAATGTGAGGTGATTTCAATGCCATATGTTGTAGGATTAATGTCTGGCACTTCATTAGATGGCGTGGACGCAGCCTTGGTGAAAATAGACGGTTGCGGCCTGCAATCCAAGGTGGAGTTCATCGAATTTGTTTCTATCCCTTTTTCAACGGAAGTAAAAAAGGACATTCATGATGCCCTCTCGATTGACACCTCTAACAGCCAACAGATTTGTTCCTTGAATTTTCAATTAGGGGAGATTTTTGCTGCGGCGGTGATCGCTGTCTGTCAGAAGGCCAATTTTCCCTTGGAGCGGCTTGATCTGATTGGGTCCCATGGACAAACGATTTACCACCAACCAGGTCACGAAGGTAAATTTATCCCATCTACGCTTCAGATTGGCGAACCAGCCGTTATTGCGTATCAGACCAAAACGACAGTGGTTTCCAACTTTCGAACGATGGATATGGCGGCAGGTGGACAAGGCGCTCCACTCGTTCCCCATACGGAGATGATTCTATATGGAAGCAGTGTGAAGTCACGACTCCTACAAAATATCGGTGGAATTGGCAATGTAACGGTCCTGCCTAAACAGGCTGCGATACATGATGTGTACGCTTTTGATACAGGTCCGGGGAATATGATGATCGATTATCTTTGCCAGAAGTTTTTTGACCGGCCGTATGACGAGGGTGGAACAATCGGCAAACAAGGTCAAGTGAATAAGAAGTTACTAAAGAAATGCATGAGCATTCCATATGTCCTTGCCTCACCACCCAAATCAACGGGGAGAGAATTGTTTGGAGCCGCGTTGGTGGAGAAGCTAGTGAGCAACTATTCTCAAGTATCGCCGGAGGACTTCGTGGCGACCATGACGAGGTTTACAGCCCAATCGATTGCTGAGAACTATAAAACGTTTATTTTTCCAAAGACAGACATTGATGAAGTGATTGTTGGCGGTGGTGGCAGCTATAATGATACCCTTATGACGATGCTACAGGAGGAATTAACCGGCTATTGCCGGGTGTATCAACAAGAGGATTTTGGCTATTCCTCTGAGGCGAAGGAAGCCATCGCATTTGCGATTTTAGCGAATGAAACGATGAACTATTTACCAAGCAATGTCCCTACTGCAACGGGAGCGAAACGGCCGGTCATTCTAGGAAATATTACACCAGTACCTTATTAACCAATAGGAGTGTTAAACATGACAACAGAAGCAATGAATAACGAAATGGACATATTTGAAATTATCTCTCATGGCGGCAATGCCAGAGGACTTGCCTATGAAGCACTTGAAGCAGCGGAGGAATTTGAGTTTGAAAAAGCGGAGACGCTCATCAAGAAAGCCCAAGACGAATTAAATCTTGCTCATAAGACGCAAACCAAACTCATTCAAAATGAACTGAATGGCCACCCAAGTGAAAAAACCCTTTTGATGATTCATGCACAAGACCATTTGATGACAGCAATTAGTGAACAAAAGTTAATTGAGCATATGATCCGGATTATTAAAAAACTCGCACCAGTTCAGAAGTAAACGGAGGTCTTTTTGATGAGAAAGTTAGGTATTTCAATTTATCCGGAACATTCTACAGTGGAGAAAGATCAGGCGTATATTGCCTTAGCGCATAAATATGGCTTTAAACGTGTCTTTACCTGTCTGCTCTCGGTCAATGGCGACCAAGCAGAGATTATGAAAAACTTTAAAGAAACCATCTCCTTTGCCAATGATTTAGGCATGGAAGTAATGGTCGATATTGCACCAAGAGTCTTCGGCGCATTAGGCATATCGTATAATGATTTATCCTTTTTTGCGGAATTAGGGGCGTATGGAATCCGCTTGGATATGGGCTTTACCGGGAATGAAGAAAGCATTATGACCCATAATCCCTATGGTCTAAAAATCGAGATTAATATGAGTAACGCAACCAACTATTTAGATAACATCATGGCCTATCAGCCGAACACAGAGAATCTAGTTGGCTCTCATAATTTCTATCCCCATCGGTATGCGGGATTAAGTTACAACCATTTTGTCACATGCTGTGAGCTGTTTAAACGTCATAACATCCGGACTTCGGCATTTGTGAATGCCCCGTCCGCTACCTTCGGACCATGGCCGGTAACAGAAGGATTATGCACATTGGAAATGCATCGGACTCTTCCAATTGCCACTCAGGCGAAGCATCTCTTTGCTACAGGTCTGATCGATGATGTCGTGATTGCAAACGCCTATGCCTCCGAAGAAGAAATGCAGGCATTGAGCGAGTTGAATCCGCAAATGCTTACGTTTAAAGCAGAGCTGTTTGACACGATTACAGATCTGGAGAAAAAAATTGTCTTGGGAGAATTTCATTTTTACCGTGGAGATGTATCCGATTATTTAATCCGCTCGACTCAATCACGGGTGAAATATAAGCAGGAAGAATTTAAGCCAACGTACACTCCTGATATCCGTCGCGGGGATCTTCTGATTGAGAACGAGTTGTACGGTCAATATAAAGGCGAATTGCAAATTGCTTTACAGGATATGGAGAACTCTGGAAAAACGAATGTAGTGGGCCGGATTGCATCGGAAGAAGTATTTTTACTAGATTTTCTACAGCCATGGGGCAAGTTTCAATTTTCCTTAAAATAAAGAGTAGCCAAGGGCTAAGGAGTGTTTAGTGTGAAGTATCTCATTGGCGTAGACGGCGGCGGGACTAAAACGGAAGCGGCAGCCTATGATTTTGATGGAAGACTACTTAGTAAGGGCGTAGCCGGCTACGGAAATCTTCTCATTGATGAAGCCCAGGCAATTACTAACATCCATGCGGCTATTGAGCAGTGCCTTGAACCATTAGGTCGGAAGGATTGCCTCTATCTTTATTTGGGTCTTGCCGGATATGGGGGAGTGGCCGACAAACGTGCCATTGAAGAGTCGTTATTCCATGCCTATGGTGTGCCATTTACGATTGTGAATGATGCGTGGATTGCACATGCTGCCCTTTTAAAGGGTAATGATGGGATTTTAACCATATCAGGTACCGGCTCCGTTAGTATTGCTAAGCATGATGAGAAGCAGATCATGACAGGTGGTTGGGGCCATCTGCTTGGTGATCAGGGTAGCGGCTATTGGATTGCTCTAGAAGCCTTTAAACGAATGACGGTGGAAGCGGATCTTCAACAAGCTATGAGCCCGCTAACGACGAACATTCTTTCGAGGCTTGAACTGAAAGAGATAGCGGATATCAAGAAGTTTATCTACACCTCTTCAAAAGGTGACATTGCCTCCGTTGTACCGATGATTGTCGAACAAGCGGATGATGGGGATGAAAGTGCTCGGACGATTCTTAAGGAAGCGGGTTGGCATTTAGCAGAGATGACCTTGGCTGCCTATCGTCATCTGCCTTTTTCGTCCTCATTTCCAATTGCTGTAAAAGGGAGTATTTTAACAAAAATACCTTTTGTACAAACAGCATTTACTGATAAAATAAAGGAAACGTTACCAAACGCTACATTGATTCTTGATGATGTTTCATCTACGATCGGCTGCTACTATTTAGCAAAGAAAAAAATCTAGAAAATGGTGTGGAAGGGGGAGATGACTACGACTACTGTTAATAGTTTAGTCAGGATTGAAAGTGTCTTAGACGAGTTACCTAAATCTGAAAAAAAAGTGGCACAATATATCTTGGATCATGCCGATGAAATTGTCCGAATGACCGTACATGAATTAGCAGCCAATGCCAAAGCCAGTAGTTCAGCCGTTATTCGCCTTTGCCGCTCCATTGGTGTAGCCGGTTATTCCGAGTTAAAGCTTTCCCTCTCATCGCAAATTTCTCATTCGTTTAAAAGCGGATATTATGATATCGAGCCAAATGAAACGGTTCAATCGATTAAGGAAAAAATTGTTTCTAATTCTGTCGAGGTGATCAAGGAAACCGCGATGGAACTGGATGAAACCATTATTCACCAAACCATCGAGTGTATCAAGAATGCCGATGTGATTTACGTGTATGGATTAGGAGCGTCCTCCCTTGTGGCGGATGATATCATGCAAAAATGGTCCCGTTTAGGCAAGACGGTTATCTCCTATCAGGATGCACATATTTATGCCGCGATCCTTTCGGGTTCTTCTAAGAACTGTATTTTCTTTTGTATTTCAAATAGTGGTGAAACACCAGAGGTTCTTCGTCTGGTTGATATTGCAAAGGAATCGGGCTGCCAAACCATTGGACTATCCCGCTTCGGGCATAATGCCTTATCACAAAAGGTGGATTTATCGTTACAGCATGTTCGAGCACCGGAAGCGCAATTTCGCAGTGCCGCCACAAGCTCGATTTTTGCTCAATTTTTAACAGTTGATATCATATTCTACGCGTATGTATCGAAATACTATGATGACAGCATTGAAAAAATCATCAATTCAAGGAATGCCGTTCTGAATTATACGCAAAGAAAATAACTGCAGGAATCTAGGCTTGCTAAGCTGGGTTCCTTATATAAAGGTTTGAGTGGACTAGACAACTATATAACTGTTAGAGAAGAGGTTTTTTATAATGAGTGGTTTCCGTACTATTTTGTTAAAAAATGCAGTGGTTTACGCAGAAGATCAGGAGATTGACAAAGGATCGCTCCTTATTAAAGATGGGAAAATTGAAGCAATAGGGTCTAAAGTTGAAGGGAATTTGGATGAGAGTGTTCAAAAAGTTATTCTTCCTGATTCTTATAAAATTATACCTGGCTTTGTTGACGTGCATATCCATGGGGCAAATGGGGCTGACACGATGGATTGTACAGATGAAGCACTAGAAAATATGGCTTCATCGCTTCCACAAAGTGGGACGACGAGCTTTTTGGCTACTACCATTACGCAAAGTAAAGACTTAATAGAGAAGGCGTTACTTCAGACAGGCGAGTATATTTCTGATAAACAAAAGAGTGGACAGGCAGAAATCCTTGGGATCCATTTTGAAGGTCCGTTTATTAATCCTACAAAAGCGGGTGCCCAACCGCTTCAGCACATTATCCCTGCTGACATAGAGTTATTCAGAAAGTGGCTTAATCTCTCCAAAGAAACCATTAAGCTCATCACGTTAGCACCTGAGATGCCACATGGAACAGAGCTGGTTCAATTTTTAAAAGAAAAGGGAATCGTTGCATCCATTGGTCATACGGATGCGACGTTCGAAGAGGTGGGACAAGCGATTCAATCGGGTGCGTCCCATATCACCCACTTGTTTAATCAAATGCGCGGGCTGCATCACCGGGAACCAGGTGTGGTTGGAGCGGCCTATTTACGAAAGGAATTAATGGTGGAAATCATCGCGGATGGGATTCATGTATCCCCTGAGATGGTGAAGGTTTCATATGAGCTCATCACTCCGGAGCGAATGATTCTGATTACAGATGCGATGAGAGCCCAGTTCCTTTCAGATGGAGAATATGACTTAGGCGGTCAGAGAGTGTTTGTGAAAAAAGGAAAAGCACTCTTGGAGGATGGAACATTGGCCGGCAGTGTATTAACCATGGCGCAAGCGTTTAAAAATATCCTTTCTTTTACGGGCTGTTCCGTAAGAGACGCGGTTCAAATGAGCTCGTATAATCCTGCCAAACAAATGGGTGTGTTGGACCAGAAAGGCAGTTTGAAGGTTGGCAAGGATGCCGATTTGGTTGTTTTAGATGAAAACAACGATGTAGTTATGACTTTTTGTAAAGGACAGCTGGCATACAAGAGAGGAGACGAGTGAGTATGAAGATTATTGAAGTAGAAAATTATGACCAAATGAGTCAAGCGGCAGCGAACTATATCATCGAAAAGGTGAAGCAGAACCCTACGCTTACCCTTGGATTGGCAACGGGAGGGACTCCGAAAGGAACCTATGAACAGCTAATCAAGGATCATGGTGAGAACGGGACTTCCTATGAGAAGGTGAATACTTTTAATTTGGATGAATATATTGGTTTTTCCGGGGAGCATCCAAGCAGCTACCGATACTATATGGATGAACAATTATTTCATCATATCAATGTTCCGGAGGCCCAGACACACATTCCTAGAGGCGATTCGAAGGATATGGAACAGGAATGTGTGCGGTATGAAAAATCAATCGATGACCATGGTGGAATTGACCTCCAAATTCTCGGGATTGGCAGCAATGGCCACATTGGCTTTAATGAGCCTGGGACAAAGTTCGGTGCTAAGACACATATTGTGACGCTCGATGAATCAACGAGGGAGGCGAATTCACGATACTTCAAGTCGATGGATGAGGTGCCGAGGTTTGCGATTTCGATGGGAATTGCTTCGATTATGAAAAGTAGAGAAATTCTTCTACTGGTTTCCGGTGAATCGAAAAAGGAAGCGATGAAGCAGCTGCTTTGTGGGGAAGTGACAGAAAGTTTTCCAGCTTCCATTTTACAATTACATCCGAATGTCACGATTATTGCTGATCAACAAGCGTTGGCTGAGGCGAAGGATTTTTGTTGAAGGGAGGATGAATAGGATGATTGATAAAACCTCTCCAATCCCGATTTACTATCAATTAGAGCAACAGATAAAGACAATGATTGAAAACAAGGAATGGAAGCCGGGCGATTTGCTGCCATCTGAAAGGGAGTTCTCTGAGAAGTATCAAATTAGTCGGATGACGGTTCGTCAAGCGATTAATAACTTGGTGCAAATGGGGTTACTGGACCGAAAGCAGGGAAGAGGTACCTTTGTGTCGGATCTGAAGATTGAAAAGCGTGGGTTAACGAGCTTTTCTGAGGACATGCTTGAAAGAGGGATGACGCCAAGCAGTGAGCTGTTGGATTTCAAGGTTATTCCGGCGACTGTGGCGATTGCCCAGGATTTGCGCATCAAGGAAGCTGATCCTGTATATGAGATCAAGCGGATTCGTTTGGCGGATGGTGTCCCGATGGCATTGGAGACCAACTATATTTCTGCTGATTTAGTTCCAGGGATAACTGAAGACCTTTTGAATCAATCGATCTATCAATTTATCCAAGAGAAATTGAAATTATCGATTACGCATGCCAGCCAATCGATTGAGGCTTCGGTTGTGGATAGCATGGAGGCGGAGTATCTCCAAATCCCCAAAGGGGCACCTACTCTCTTCATCCAGCGAATCGCAATGCTAGAAAATAACGTTCCGCTAGAAACCGTCAAATCCCTCTACCGCGCGGACAGGTATAAATTTATGATTGATTTGAAGAGATAGCGGGGAAGACCCAATTTGGGGACAGTCCCCCGCTACTTTAACGCGTCGCTCAACGTGGGGACAGTCCCCCGCTACTTTAACGCGTCGCTCAACGTGGGGACAGTCCCCCAGCGCTTTAACGCGCCGGGGGACTGTCCCTTTTTATTAACATAAGAACCCGCTAATTTGGTAAAATTAACATAATGAAAGGGGTAATGTAGAGATGGAATTAACGGTTAAGTGGAATGAGAAGATGGCGTTTTCTGGGACGACTCCCTCTGGGCATGAGATTAAGATGGATGCTGCTCCAGAGGTGGGTGGAGAAAATACCGGTGCACGGCCAACAGAGCTACTTTTGAATGCGGTAGCAGGCTGTACAGGGATTGATATTATCTCGATTTTGCATAAAATGCGCCTTGAGCCTTCGTCTTTTCAAATGGATGTAAAGGGTGAACGGGCTGATGACCATCCTAAAAAGTTTACCACTATCAACATTCATTATGCTTTAGAAGGAGATTTGCCGGAAGAGAAGGTGGTACGTGCAATCCAGCTGTCAAAGGATAAATATTGCTCTGTCTCCCATTCTTTGAGTGCTGAAATAAGCGCTAGCTATTCGATTAATGGGGTTAAGGGTGAACAATCGATTTAGTAGTGTGGGAAGTGGGTTCTACGAGCACAATTAAGAAAATTCTTAAAAGCAAAAGGTCGCGTACGACGAAACACGAACGCGACCCAGCCTTGCCCACCTATTTATTTCTCCATCAACCATTTCGTCACAATCTTTGATTCTTCATCCCCAAGTAGATTCCCAGGCATCTTAGGGGTACCCTCACTGATAATCTTGAGTACTTCCTCTTCTGAATACTTCCCCTTCATATTGACTACAGTCGGGCCAACAGCGCCCTGTAATTGGTCACCGTGGCATGCTGAACAATTTTCCTTGTAAATCGTTTCGCCATCCTTGGCAGAACTCGAACTGCCAGACGAACAGCCGGTTAATATTAAAAGCGTGAGTGCTACAACAGCCCAAAGTCGATTCACGATGTCTCCTCCAAACAAATAAAGATTTCCTATCTCCATCTTAATAGAGGTTGGACCGGGAGAACCCTCCCATTTATGAACAAAGACAAAACTTTTCGAAGCGGGGACTGTCCCCAAAAAATGAAGAAACTGAAACGGAGCTGGCCCATATGAGGAAAATTTTAGTCGTGGATGACGATAAACATATACTTGAATTAGTTAGCATTCATGTCACCCAGTCAGGATACCAGGTGCTTAAGGCAGAGAATGGCATCCAAGCCATTGGGATTTTAGAAAACGAGCTGCCTGACCTAGCCATCGTGGATGTGATGATGCCCGGTTTGAACGGCTATGAACTGACGAAAAAAATAAGAAATGACCGCGACATTCCCGTACTATTACTGACAGCCAAAGGGGAACTAGAAGATAAGGAAAAGGGGTTCCTGGCGGGGTCAGACGATTATATCGTCAAACCCTTCGAACCCAAGGAACTGCTATACCGCATCGCCGCCATTCTACGACGATACGATAAACCGACAGATACTATGCTGCAAGTGGGATCCATCCTGATCAATCGAAAGCGATTCGAAGTCACCGCAGGCGCAAGCACCTTACTCCTCCCGCTGAAGGAATTCGAATTGCTCTCCTTACTTGCCTCTAAGCCAAACCAAGTCTTTGAACGGGCCGCCATAATGGAGAAAATTTGGGGCTACGACTACGAGGGAGACGAACAAACACTTACCACCCATATCAAGCGAATCCGCGAGCGCCTCGCGAAAATCGCAAAAGACGTTGAAATCATCACCGTCCGCGGAGTGGGATATAAGCTAGAGGTGCATCACTCATGAAATCGTTATATGGAAGATTTGTTCTAACAACCATTCTGATTATGCTGTTCAGCACAATCTTTGGTTTTTTACTAACGAACACCTATTACCAAAGCGTAATGAAAGAGCGGAATGATAAGAAAAATGTAGCGATTGCTAAATCCATTGTCGCTCACATTGAGGCCTCCCCGCAGCTCCCTTTTACCAATTACCTATCGACAGTTGGAAAGATGGGCTACCAGCTTTATGTCGTCGATGAATCGGGCAAGGGCCATTTTTACGGCGGGAAGTATCGGGTACAAGATTTACAAGCATCTTCTGTGAAAAAGGTACTCGACGGCTACATCTATCATGGGATGCGCCAATTCCCTCGTCAGACATTTGTGACTGGTTTTTTTGCCAACGAGTTGTCGAACACAATCGGCGTTCCGTTTAATTATGAAAACAAGCGCTATGCACTCTTTGTCAGACCGGATATCAAGCTGTTATTTAGCGAGGTCCATACTATTTTAGGTGGCCTCATCGTAGGAACCGCTGTTTTAAGCCTCTTGCTGATGCTGGTCGTGGCCAAGCTCTTGATTGTGCCCATCACACAGTTAACGGAAGCAACCAAACGGATTGCCCATGAAAACTATGATACCCAGCTGAACATTGACCGCCGTGATGAAATCGGTCAGCTGGCAGCAAGTTTTAATACGATGGTTGGTCAGCTTCAGGAGAATGATCAGATTCGCAAGGAATTCATCAGCAATGTGTCTCATGATTTTCAATCTCCGCTGCTGAATATTCAAGGCTATGCAGGCTTATTGAAATCAACCGATTTAACGGAAGGGGACCGTGAAAACTATGCTGAAATCATTCAATCAGAAACCAAGCGGTTATCGAAGCTCACCCGTCAGCTTTTACTATTAACTACACTCGATCAATCGACAAGAATGGTGAAGTATCAAGAATTTCAGTTGGATGAGCAGTTAAAGGCCTGTGTGAACAAATATCGCTGGTGGCTGGAGGAAAAGCAGATTAATTTGCTATTGGATATGGAACCGACGACCTATCGGGGGGATGCCGCGTTATTAGAAAATGTTTGGGATAATCTTTTGACCAATGCCATTAAATATACCCGTCCGGAAGGCGAAATCCAGATTCGACTCCTAGCAAAAGAAACCTATCTGGAAGTGACCGTGAGCGACACAGGTATAGGTTTAACGGAAGAAGAGAAGGTACAGCTTTTCGAACGTTTTTACCGGGCTGACAAGTCGCGTTCAGAGGAGGGAACGGGCCTCGGATTATCGATTGTGAAACAAATTATCGAGCTCCATAAAGGAGAAATCCACGTCACCAGTACGCCAGACGAAGGGACCATTTTTACCATCAAGCTTCCCTATTTGTAACGTAAAGTTCATATAGAGTTCATGTTAACCAATTACTATAGTCACCGTAGAAATAAAAACTATGGGGGTTAACATGATGGAAAATAAATGGAGTATTCGACTCATTCGCCTCGCGGCTATCTTTGGTTTGTTAGGAGCCATCATCGGTTCAGACATGGCCGGGTCAGGGAATTATCAAATACGCCCGGTTCACGCACACATTTTAGTGGTCGGCTGGTTATCGATCTTTGTATGGGGATTGTTTTACCGGGTGTTTAAAATCAAGTCATCCAAACTAGTAGCCGCACAAGGCTGGACGGCGGGAATCGGTGCCGTTGGATTAACAGCCGGAATGTGGCTCCATCTGGTCAAGCCATTTGAAATCAATGAAACATTTGCATTAATCTTTTACATTGTAGGCGGTACCATTTTATTAATTAGTTTCGTCATATTCATCATCGTCACGTTCATGATCGAGCCAGTCAAGGGTGGGCAAGCATCATGAGATTTTTAAAAGAGAAAAAACGATGGTTGCTGATTTTGCTGGCCTGGCTTGTTGCGGCTGCGGCGCTTTTCCTGTTTGCAACAAGTGCTAAGGAGCAAACCTCACCTAATAAAAACGCTGGATTACCGGATACGGCCGCAAGCATACAAGCAGAAAAAGCGTTAAAGCAGTATTTCCCTTCTTCTGAAGGGGTTCCGTTGTTTGTTGTGGTGTATGACAAAAAGGGTTTGAAGGAACCCGATGTGGAAAAAGCAATCACTGTTATTGAAAAAGTGGTGGGTAAGGCAGAACAGGATCTAGCGATTATCCCGTTATCAAAGATGCCTGCACAAGCACGCGCGTCCTTCTTTTCAAAGGATCAAACCACGTTCTTTTTACCGGTCTTATTTCCAAGTGGGCTGGAAAACAAAGTGGTGAAAACCACGATAGATGGGCTGAAAAAAGAAGTGGCAAACGGGTTGCCTCCCAATCTAGACACTTATTTTACGGGCCCTGCCGGCATCGTGGCAGATACGTATGAAATGTTTTCTAAAGCCGATGTGGTATTAATCCTGGCAACCGTTGGGTTAATATTTCTATTGTTAATCGTCATTTACCGCTCGCCCTTATTGGCCTTGATTCCGTTGATTGGCGCGGGTATCTCTTATTCAGTCGTCGATCGATTGCTTGGTTTGATAGGGAAGTATAATTGGTTTGCCATCGACAGCCAGGCCTTATCGATTATGATGATTTTATTGTTTGCGGTGATTACCGACTATTCGCTCTTGTTATTTGCTCGTTTCCGAGAGGAATTGGAAAAAGGCTTGCCGGTCAATGATGCCATGAAAACAGCCTTAGGCTTCGTAAAAGAGCCCATCCTCTTCAGTGGCGGGACGGTGTTTTTAAGTATGCTGACCTTGTTTTTTGCTGTGTACGAACCGTATCGTGGGTTTGCACCGGTATTCGCTGTCGCTGTCGCATTGATGATTCTTTCGGGATTAACGTTACTACCTGCGCTGTTTGCGATTGCAGGGGAAAAAGCGTTTTGGCCTGCTAATCCACGAAAACGTGCAATGGTGGTAAAGCGCTTAGTGAAAGAGGGATTTTGGCATAAAATAGGCCGCTTCGTTACAGCCAAACCGTGGCTTTCTTTGGTTCCGATTGTGTTGGTGCTGGTGTTATGTACCTCGATGATTAGACAGGTTCAGTACTCTTTCAACCTGCTAGATTCATTTCCGCAGGAGATGTCCTCTATTCAAGGATTTGCTCGATTAAATGCTGCCTTTTCTGCCGGTGAGATTGCCCCAAGTACGGTGATTGTGAAGGCAAAAAGTGAGGTGTCCGAGGGGCAGGTACACCGTTTGGTAGAGGAATTAAATCGCCGGGACTCAGTTTCCAAAGCAGAAGTCCAAGGGAAGCCCTATGCAGAGCAGCAGCGGAATGTGGTGAAAATCAATCTCGTGTTGAAACATAACCCCTATTCGGAGAAGGCTTTTGACGATATCGAGAGACTTCGAGAGGATTCTGCTACGATATTAAAAGCAAGTCAAATTCATGAAGCAAAGTTATTGATTGCAGGGGAAACGGCTCAAAACGCCGATATCCGTCAGGCCAGTCATGGGGATGAAATTCGAATTCTATTGATTATGACGGTATTGATCATGGTGATGCTTGGTATTCAAACTCGATCCTTCTTCGCACCTATCTATATAATGGCTACCGTTCTTTTGTCCTTTGGAGCAGCGTTAGGATTGAGTATCTTTGTTTTCCAAGACCTACTTGGCTATCCGGGGATTAGCTACCGTACGCCTTTGTATACATTTGTGTTTTTAGTAGCATTGGGAGTGGATTACTCCATCATGCTCATCTCCCGTATTCGTGAAGAGAGAAAGCTGTTGCCGATAAAGGACGCGGTTCGGGAGGGTGTGGGTAAAACAGGAGGCGTCATTTCCTCAGCAGGTCTCATCCTGGCTGCCACCTTTGCCGTCTTAATCACGCAACCAGTCATGGAGCTTCGCGTTTTCGGCTTTGCCGTAGCAATCGGCGTCCTCCTCGACACCTTCATTGTAAGGCCTATTGCGATACCGGCATTAATGGTGATAACCACCAAAAAGGAGGGGACAGTCCCCCAGCGCTTTAGCGCGCCGGGGGACTGACCCCTCTCTTTTTGTTTGAAGTTAAACGCTAGAAAGGATATAGTGAAAGTTAGTAAATTGGTAAGGATGGATAGGTCATGGTCAAACGAAGATGGGGTCTTTTTGTAGCTTTATTTTTTATCATTCTGCTAGTTCTTGCTGTTGTTAACGCAGGAAAGTTTCTGGTTGTTGACGAAAAAATCAAAAAGTCAGATGCGATTATTGTGTTAAGTGGAGACAAAGGGGAACGAGTGGAAAAGGCAGCTGAACTGTATCATCAGGGCTATGGAAAATACTTTGTCATTTCTGGTGGGATCACCTATAACGATGTTACCGCTGCACAGTTAATGAAGGATTATGCCCTTCAGCTAGGGATACCAGAAAAGGCGATTGTCCTAGAGGACCGTGCCGACAGTACCTATGAAAATGCGGAATTTACCAGGCAAATCATTAAGTCCTATCCCATTCACTCTGCCATTGTTGTTTCATCCAATTTTCATATGAAACGCGTCAAAATGATTTTTGACCGTGACTTTAAATCTAGCAAGATCAAGCTTTATTACGCTAGCGCAGAGGATCCTCATTTTGATGAAACGCGTTGGTGGAGCAACAATAAGAGTATCATGATCACGATTACCGAATATTTAAAGATGACTGGATATGCAATGGGGAAGAATTATTAAGATACAACACTCAATTTAATTAAAGGAGGAACTAACATGGTCTGGAAAGTAAAAAACTCTACTGCAGCAAAAGTGGACAGGTTTGGGATTGCGATTGATCAGGTGGTATTGCCAAACGGCGAAGAAAAGACTTTTTCCTATTTGGATTTTGCAAAAGGAGTCTGCGTGCTTCCTATCACGGAAAACAAAGAAGTCATCTGCCTAAAACAATACCGCCATTCCGTTAAAAGCTGGGAATGGGAGCTTCCGGCTGGGATGATTGACCCCACCGACCCAACTCCAATCGACAGTGCCAAAAAAGAACTTGAGGAAGAAACAGGCTTTGTAGCGGAGCATTGGCTAGATCTAGGCAGCTTTTATCCGTCTCCAGGCTCGACAACGGAGGAAATCTACTTGTTTGCCGCAGCCGGTCTGACTCCTTCTGTCCAAAATTTAGAAAGCAGCGAACAAATTGAGCTGCATTATCTATCAATGGAAGAATTAAAGGAATTGATTAGCAAAGGTGAATTCAAGCATGGTGCGGGATTGGCCGCTGTCCTAAGATACAAGTTTCTGACTGACTGACTGATTGATTACTATTCGTTTCAAACAAAAAAGGAGTGCTTCGAAGCCCTCCTTTTTTGCTATCTATTTACTTTACATCCAGGTAACGATCATACAGCTCAAGACATTCGAGCAACTCTGATTTATACACCATCAACGCTTTTCTCACAATCGCACTATGGCTACTGTTTGCAAGCTCCTCGTTACATTCGTCCAGATCCTTCTTCTTCATCACCGAAAGCTCACTAAACATAAAATGAAGATTCTCCACCTATTCCACTCTCCCCAACATATCAAGCTTCTAATCTAATGTTCTTCTATAAAGAGTATTGCCTAAAATACCAGTAAACATACTTGGGGACAGTCCCCCACCGCTTTAACGCAGAGGGATGAAGGGCGGAGCCTATCTATTAAATATGCGATCACTCCAGATGTGCCCTCATTTTATTTAACGCGCTCGATTTCCACTGCCTAACCGCTGAGACCGTCACTTTTTCCTTTGCGGCGATTTCCTTTACCAATAGGTCGCCAAGGAAAGTCGCGTGGACCCATTTTGTCTCTTTTCTGATAGGCCATGACAATTGTAGAGAAGGACCTCGGCAACGAGTGGCTGGCTGCAGTCATTATCCGCCACGCTTACCCAATATTCCTCGACCGGAAAGTAATTCCGTTCTTCATGTTTTTTCTAGGTCTGCATTTCAGACATAACGGAAATCTAGCTTTTTATCGAATGGTGCAAAATCACTTTTCGATTGAAAAAAGTGGGTACTCCAATATCTGCAATCAATTTCTATTTTTGGGTTGGTTTGCTGCAAGATCATTTTATTTTCGTAAGAATTCTATTAATATAAAAAACACCCAACGCCGGAGAGCGAAGGGTGGTGCGCGACCGTTGCCTGTTTGATCATGCCTTCATGCGATCGGGGAGATTCTGTATCGATTGGACCACCATATCCAGCTTCGACTCAATCCGATAAAGCAGATACAGGGTGACAACTATGGGGAATCCCACCTCACTGATGAGCGGAATGATTTGTTCCACGAGAGCTCACTCCTTTCTGGGGACACTCCCCCACTGCACTAAAGCGGTGGGGGACTGTCCATCATTCTAGCATTAAACTAGCTCGTAATCTGTTACATTACGCTCGACGATTCTTGCTCCTTTGACGTCAGCAAGCTTTCCGCTGTTAGTGGAAAATACGTCGGATGCGATGATTTGTGCCATCGATAACTTCACGACTTCTTCATCGACCGGCTCTTTTGGATTCTCAACCGAAATACGTGCGGTCTTTCCAAGCTCCGTACCGAATTCCAACTCCAATGTTTTGGCCATTCTATTCACCTCCATTCAATCGTTTCATAAGGATTACTACGCAATAATGTTAGTGTTGTCATTGCGCTCTACTTTGTTTAGCGTGTCATTACATAACACACTGATTGCTTGTGCAGCCTGAAACAACTGGTCAGTGGTTGCTCCGCTTTTTACGTTGCTAAACGTTTTTGCACGGAGGCTTGGATTTCCTTCCTCATCCACCCCGGTTTCAAACACCATTCGAAGCTTTGTACCTTCTAATAACGCTTGTGCCATCTCGCTCACCTCCTTTCACCCTTTATATAGTGAGTTAGAGGAAAAAAAGACAGGCAAGAGGAAGATTTTTTTTGGGGGACAGTCCCCCAGTGCGGTGCTGCTTTACTGTGCCGGGGGACTGTCCCCAAACAAAAAAGGCCCCTTTTATCAAAGGGCCATAACCAAATACCAAAACCTTATTCTCCTTCAGATCCCCAAGAGATCATGTATGTGTCTTCGTCGTTGTTAATGTAGATATAGATGTTGCCTGATTCCACTTCGCCGTTTTGCTTCGCCTGTGCCACTAGATCGTTTAACTGTGCTTCTGTTACAGGGATGCCAACCGCAAGTGCAAGCTTGTTAAATAATTCACCGTATGCAGGGGCTCCCATAATTAACCCGTCCGGCATAACGAATCCAACCGTTTCTTCGCCGTAAAACAAATCATACGCATCTGATTCTGCGTCATATTCCACTGTTACGCCGTATGGAGCAGCAAGATCAGACACTTTTTTTAATATCGTATTCTCTTCAATCACTGCCCCGTCCGCACCAATGACTTTACCTTCAATCGTTGTATTGGTCGCCATGCCTGTGCTATAGAAGAAATACGTCTTTCCATTAATAATGTTCCACCCAAGTAACATTTTTCCGCTAGAAAGATTTAGATAGTACCACTTGCCGCCTGATTGTAACCAACCTGTTCTCATTGATCCATTTGAATTCAAGAAGTACCAGTCTGAACCAATCTTCAGCCAGCCCGTTTTCATTGCTCCGGAGTTATCAAGGTAATACCATTTATTTGAAACGTAAACCCAGCCTGTTTTCATTGCACCACTCGTAGTGAAATAATACCATTTGTTGTTGACAGGAACCCAGCCCGTTTTCATAATGCCTGATGCATCAAAAAAGTACCACTTACTATTTAGAAGGAGCCAGCCTTTTTGGAGTGCCCCGCTCGCATTGTAGTAAGTCCAGTAGCTACCTTTTTTTACCCATTGATTTTGGTATTTAGCAACCGTTGTACCACTGGTTGCTGCAAAGGATGAAACAGGTGAAGAAAGTAGCGCTAAACCAGTAACCAAGGCCACAGCCTGTAGAGTCTTTTTCATTTATTTGCCCCCTATATATCTAGTACATACTGCTTCATTCTACTATCCTAGTATATTTGTAGTAAATGGTACATTTTGAGGAAAAGAAGGGAGGAGTTGGGATAAAAATGAGCCCGGTTTTCATTTGGAACCGACCTCTCTGTGCTTAATTACCTAGCATTGTAATTAATATTCGATCCCTATGAAATCGTGATATGGCCATCAGTCCCATAACCGTAAATTCAAACTCAACACGAAAGTTCCGATATCCGCACATGTTACCGTCTATACCAAGAGTAAAACCATTTATTGCTGACTTGACTTTTGTATCCTCGACTATCAGCAACAAAAATTAAAGAAAAATAGAAGTAGGAAGGGTCTACGTCGACTTTCAGTAACAAAAATTGGAGAAAAATAGAAGTAGAGGGAGTCTACGTCTACTTTCAGCAACAAAAATTAGAGAAAAGTAGAAGTAGAAGGAGTCTACGTCTACTTTCAGCAACAAAAATTAGAGAAAAATAGAAGTAGAAGGAGCCTACGTGATTAAGTCCATATAATTGTGTAAAAAGAAAATAGGTCATCATCATGACCCGTGTTACAATGTTTTCGACCAAGAAA
>NZ_JBDGJV010000012.1:65484-166669 GCF_057656715.1 Neobacillus sp. Soil_C_43 | reverse complement strand
GGAAGATTGGAATAAACATAATGTTCCATACCTCAAGAAAACAAATGAAAGATAACACTCTATCTAAGCGGGGGGGGAATGGCCTAATTTCGAATTGACATCGAGCCTCCGCGGGCATGATGTCACGCCAGGAAGCCAGGCGTCTAACAACACCTGGCTTGCCCTCCAGGCTATCATGCCCGCCCCTCAATGTAAATTCGAAATAATTGTAGTTCACTATACTCATTCTTTTTTTACAAGCGAAAACATTGTTGACACTTTTACACAATTAAATGGACTTGACTGCCTACGTCCACTTTCAGCAACAAAAATTAGAGAAAAGTAGAAGTAGAAAGGGTCTACGTCTACTTTCAGCAACAAAAATTAGAGAAAAATAGAAGTAGAAGGGGTCTACGTCTACTTTCAACAACAAAAATTAGAGATAAATAGAAGTAGAAATGATCTACGTCTACTTTCAGCAACAAAAATTAGAGAAAAATAGAAGTAGAAGGAGTCTACGTCTACTTTCAACAACAAAAATTAAAGAAAAATAGAAGTAGAAAGGGTCTACGTCTACTTTCAGCAACGAAAATTAGAGAAAAAGTAGAAGTAGACTTTTTATAGACTAAGTAAATAGCAAACAGACCACTGAAGGAGCCTGTAGTAATGAAATTCTAGCCTACCCAGGTCACCTCCGACCAAATTAAATTAACGCCTGAACATGTCCCGTAGAACCAAAACTTTCCACACCATCTGTAACCATTACCCCGGTAGAATCGTCATAATAATAAAGACCTATTTAGGGGTGTGAAAATCATGAGGCAATTAGACCACATTGCTTTTAAGCAAGAAAGAGCCCAGCAAATTTACCGGGAACAGCTTAATAAGAAGAACATGGCGCAAAAAGAAAAACGGGACGTCATCTTATTTGTTATTTGCATTGGTTTGGGAAGCGTGGCTTTAGCGCTGTATGAGGTTTTATTCCATTAAAAAAGCCCTGCCTACAAAAATAGACAAGGGCTCATCAAACTAGTTATCCTACAATTTCCTGAACTCTATTCATAACCGCTGTTTGAATGGAAGACAATTTCATCTGGCTATCCTCTAAAGACGCACCTTTCACCGCAAAGTAGAACTTTGCCTTTGGCTCCGTGCCTGAAGGACGTAAGCAGAACCAAGACCCATCTGCTAAGTGGTACTTCAACACGTTCGAACGAGGGAGGTCAATCTGGCTTTCTGCACCATCAGCCACTCGGATAGAAGTAGCATAATCCTCAATCGCCGCAACTTCAATTCCAGCCACTTCACTCATTCTTTCCGCTCTAAATGTCTCCATTAAGCTAGCAATCTGTTCAGCCCCATTTTTTCCTTTTAACGTAATGGACTGAAGTGATTCCTGATAGAAACCGTATTTTTCAAAAATCGCCAGCAAACCTTCGAACATGGTCATGCCTTTAGATTTATAATAAGCTGCTACCTCTGCTGCAAAAATGGCTGATTGAACGGCATCCTTATCACGAACGAAATCGCCGATCAAATAGCCATAGCTTTCTTCGTAACCGAATAGGAAGGTATGCTCGCCGGTTTGCTCGAATTCATTGATTTTTTCACCGATGAATTTAAAGCCAGTCAGTGTATCCATCGCTTGAATACCGTAATGCTCGGCAATCGCACGACCGATTTCAGAAGTAACGATTGTTTTAATCACGACGCCATTTGCAGGCAATGTTCCTTGCGATTGTTTTTGCGATAACAAATACTCAAGCATAAGGGCACCCAACTGGTTACCGGTTAGGACCGTATATTCACCGGCACTATTTTTCACAGCTACACCTAAACGGTCTGCATCCGGATCTGTTGCCATCAATACGTCCGCACCGATTTCGTCGCCTACCTTAATCGCTAATTCAAAGGCCGCATGCTCCTCCGGATTGGGCGATTTCACGGTTGAGAAGTTGGCATTAGGAAGTTCTTGTTCCGCCACCACGGTTACGTTTTCAAAACCGAATGCCTTCAGACCGGCACGAACGGGCTTGTTCCCCGTACCGTGTAATGGAGTAAAAACAACTTTCAATTCCTTTGCCACACTAGCGACGATTTCAGGGTTCAACTGAAGCGTTTTTAACTGCTCGACATAGGCGTTGTCAATTTCTTCACCCACATATGTTAGTAATCCACTTGCAAGCAATTCTTGCTCCTCGGCCACTTCAACAGCTAACTCGTTTTCAACCAGGTTGACATAGCGGATAATCGTATCGGCTGCTTCAGGAGGAAGTTGCCCGCCGTCTTCGCCGTACACTTTAAAGCCGTTATATTCCGGTGGGTTATGGCTCGCTGTAATGACAGCGCCGGAAAACGCATGTAGGTAACGAACAGCATAGGAAAGGACCGGTGTTGGACGAAGCGCATCAAATACATACGCCTTCACGCCGTGCTTTCCAACTGTTTTTGCTACTTCCAAAGCAAACTCTGGAGATTTGTGACGAGAATCGTAGGCAATGACGATTCCGCGTTGTTTGGCGTCTTCGCCCTGTTCCACGATATATTGAGCAAGACCTTCTGCAGCTCTGCGGATCGTGTAGGTATTTAAACGGTTAGTTCCAGGTCCAAGCTCACCGCGCATCCCGCCTGTACCGAATTCAAGGTGTTTATAAAAGCTATCCTCTAACAGACCTAAGTTATCCTTAATTTCTACTAACTTGTCATTTAGATCTTTTTCTAATTCTGAAAAAGAGAACCATTTATCTGCATGTTGTGTCCAATTCAAAAGCCATCTCTCCTTCTTTTTTTCCTCTTTTAAGAATAAACCCTGTCCGGAATTTGGACAAGGTGTATTTGTGGATTTATCCAATATTATGGAATTTTGCAGTCGAATCTCTCACTAGCAATTTTGTCGGAAGGAGGATTTCCTGAATCGGCTCATCCCTATGGTGAATTCGCCACCAAAGCTGCTCCACCGCTTTTTTACCAAAGTACTTTAAATCAATGTCCATGGTCGTAATTTTTGGCGTGGCAATTTGTGATAACTGGCCGTTATCAAAGTTACAAACCGACACATCCTCAGGAACCTTGTAGCCTTTTTGTTGTAATAAGGAAGTAATCAGGAAACCATGGCCATCGTTCACACAGAACCAGGCACTAGGCTTCGTATCCAGCGCTTCAAAATACTGATTTAATTCCCCTAAATCTTCTTGAGCATTTGTAAAAATGAACTCATGCTTCGGCTCCAACCCGTAATTTCTAAGCGCAAGTAAATACCCATCTAATCGTTCTTGATAGCTCGGTGAAAAATGTACATCACCGACAAAGCCGATCTCTTGATGGCCTAGTTGGATTAAATGTTCAATTGCTGAGAACGCACCGAACCGATTGTTAGTTAAAATTGCATCGGCCTGCAAGCTTGGTTCATGATGGTCAATAAGAACCGTTGGAATGCCGGTATCAATTACTTTTGCGATATAATCTGTACTGATATGAGATAAAATCAGGATGCCGTCGATTTGATGGTTAGAGAGCAGGCTTGGTAAAATTAACTTCTCCTTTGATTCACTATTTATCGATTCAATGAACAAATTCATGCCACGGTCTCTGACTTCTTTTTCCACACTTAAGTAAATTTCTCCAAAGAAGCTGACAAGTGAAAAAGCAAAATCGGAAGCAATCAGTGCGATGTTTTTGGGTCCAGTGGTGTGTTCGGGTTGCTTCTGCTTACGGCTGCCTGCATATTGATACCCTAATTCATCGGCTACCTTTTGAACCTGCTGTCTTGTTTCCTCACTTACACCTGGTTTCCCCGAAAGAGCTTGAGACACCGAGTTTTTCGATATGTTTAGCCGATCGGCTATATCTTGCATCGATACCTTTCTTTCCATAAAACATTCTCCCTTTATATAGTAACTTTACGTTATCTTTAATTTGTCATTTGTTGTAACTTTATTGTAACGTTACAACATTATTATTGCAATAGAGCTTTACGTAGTGTGTAAGGTAAATTTTGTATTGGATATGTAAATTTTCACGAAATAATGTTTGACATTACAGTTTTACAGTGTAATAATGTTCTTGTAACGTTAATGACAACATTACAATTTAGGTAATTTGCTAGTTTTGTAATGATGAAATCATTTAAAGGGAATGAGGGGTTACGGCAAGACTGACCTTCCATGACAAATGATTACATGTTCATTGTAAATTTTTTTGCAGAACAATGATAGCGTTATCATACTTTATTTTTCATAGATTCGTAATTATGTTTTTAACTTCTTCAAATTAAGACAAGATATTAATAATTGGAGGAATTTAGGATGAAAATAAAAAAAGTAGCATCGATCTTATTTGCAGCATCACTGACTGTTTCCGGCCTTGCTGGCTGTTCAACAGGCAACAAGGACTCAAAAACAGCAGGATCAAAAGATGGAGTAACAACGATTGAATTCTGGGCCGCTCCAAACCCAACGCAGCAAGTATATTGGAAGGAAGTAGCGGAAGAATTCACAAAAGAAAATCCTAAAATCAAAGTGAATGTTAGTCCGATGAAGGAAAGCCCAACATCAGAGGCAAGCATCCAATCAGCGATCGCTGGTGGAAGCGCTCCAACATTATCTGAAAACATTAACCGTGGGTTCGCGGCGCAATTAGCAGATAGTAAAGCGCTTGTCCCACTGGATGAATTAGATGGATGGAAGGAAGTAACTGAAAGCCGTAAGATGGAAAATACAATGAAGGGCTGGGAATTCGCAGACGGCCATCAATATGTATTACCAATCTACTCTAACGCGATGTTATTTGGTTGGAGACTCGATATCTTAAAAGAGCTTGGCTTTAATGAAGCACCAAAAACCTACAGCGAAATGTTAGCTATTGCTAAGAAATTAAAAGAAAAATATCCTGACAAATATGTTTGGGCAAAAGCGGACTTAGCTGACCCAACTGCTTGGAAGAGATGGTTTGACTTCTTCATGCTTTACGATGCAGCATCAAACGGTAACAAGTTTGTGGAAGGAACAAAATTCACTGGCGAAGCAAAAGCAGGCGAACAAGTTCTTTCATTCGTTGATGGTCTTCGTAAAGAGAATGCGTTACTTCCGAAGCAAGCAAAAGATCCATTTGAAAGTGGATTAGGAATCTTCACTGACATTGGTCCTTGGACTATTCCATACTGGGCAGACAAATTCCCAGATATGAAGTTTAACGAAACTTATACATTAGCATTACCGCCAGTTCCAGATGATATGGACCCAGCTAATGCGAAGACGTTCGCTGATACAAAAGGTTTAGTCGTATACGCTTCTGCAACGAAAGAACAACAAAAAGCAGCAATGGAATTTATCAAGTGGGTGTATGCTAGCCCTGACAATGATGTGAAATGGCTTGAAAAGACAAGCTTACCACCTGCTCGTGATGATTTAACATCTAATGATGCGTTCAAAGCGTTCTTTGATAAAAACCCAGCATTACAGCCATATGCAGCCGCTGTTCCAAACGGGATTCCTTCAATGGATAACGCTAAATACAATGATATTCAAACATTAATTGGCCAACAGGCATTCAATCCAGTAGTAAAGGGTGAAAAAGATCCAAAAACTGCATGGAAGGATATGCAGAAGGCTATTGAGGGGGCTCTTAAGTAATGAGCACGAAACAAGGAAGGTTGGGCTGGCTATTTGCCAGTCCTTATCTTTTATACGCCATTGTTTTCTTTCTAATACCGCTGGTGTGGTCATTATTTCTTTCTTTTACTGATTGGAACTTAATTGCGCCTACGTTCAGTTTCGTAGGATTGGAAAATTATACGGAGGCTTTTAAAAGTCCAGGAGTGCAATCGGCCTTCTTCGTATCATTTAAGTTTATGGCAGTGTTTGTCCCATTGGTGATTGCGTCATCGATTATCGTGGCCTTGATCGTTCAAGGATTACCGAAATTCAAAGGGATATTCTTAATTGGCTTTTTCCTCCCTTACTTAGCATCAGGGGTTGTTTCTTCGCTAATTATAAAAGGACTTTTATCGTATAACAGTCCGGTGAATGAATTTTTACGAGGGTCTTTAGGTTTAGATATTGACTGGCTTGGTAGTCCGTTTGCGGCCCTGTTTACGGTTGCAGTCATTATCGCTTGGAAATTCACTGGCTACTATGCGCTTATTTTAACATCAGGCTTTGAAAGCATTGATAAGGAAGTATACGAAGCAGCTAGTATCGATGGAGTGACAGGTTGGCAGCGCTTTTGGAAAATTACCTTCCCGCTTCTTTATCCGGCATTGTTTACTGTTCTAATTTTATCGATCGGTGTGACGTTCGGTATTTTCACAGAGGTGTACCAGTTAACAGGCGGTGGACCAAACTTTGCAACGAATACTTGGCAAATGGAGATTTTCACACGAGCATTCTCTAATCTTCAGGCAGGATATGCTTCTGCGATAGCGATTATTGCTTCTGTTGTCACGTTTATTTCAATTTTTATCATTCGAAAACTTCTAGAAATGTGGGGGAAACGAAATGGATGGAGCTAAGAAAAAGGGAGTATGGTTTCGTTACCTACTTGCGATCGTTCTCTTACTAGTCATGATTTTTCCATACATTTATATGGTGTTGAATTCTTTTGCTGATTGGGATCAAGTTGATAAAAAGCTCATTCCCACACAGTTTAGCTTGAAATCGTATGAGTGGCTTCTTGGCGGAGGAGAAGCGGTCATTCCAAGACCTTGGGTGAGTGCTTTCTTTAACAGTTTTCTTGTGTCGGCCGGGTCGACTTTCTTAATGATGGTTACTGGGGTCATGGTGGCCTATGCATTAGCAAAAATTCCTTTCAAAGGAAGAGACACGATTAACAACGTGATTTTGTTCCAAATGTTTTTCCCGGCCATCATCTTGTTAATCCCAACGTTCTTGGTCATTCAACGAATTGGCATGTATGACTCGTATTGGGGCATGATTTTGCCAAAAGCACTCAGCTTATGGGCGGTGTTTATGTATACGAACTTCTTTAAAGCAATCCCAGATACGTTTATTGAAGCAGCCAAGCTAGATGGGGCGAGCGAGTTGCAGATTATGTTCAAAATCGTGTTACCGATGTCGAAGTCGATTACGACGGTTATTTTCTTGTTCTTGTTCATGGAACGTTGGACAGAGCTTTTATGGGATATGTTAGTGGCGAAGAGCGACAACATGCTGACACTGAACGTGTTGCTTTCACAAATGTTCGGTCCGTACGGCGGCTATCCAGGCCCGATGTATGCAGCATCCGTGTTACTAACGATGCCGATTATTATCATTTTCTTACTGTTTGCGAAAAAATTCCAAGAAGGAATGCAGTTTACACTTAAATAATTGTTTGGACTAGGGTGCTAGTGGCCTGGATTTGTGGCTTTGGCGGAATTCTGGCCCAAGTCGGCGGAATAAACGAAGAAGTTGGCGGAATAAATGTTAAAACTGGCGGAATCCATGAACAAGTTGGCGGAATAAATGCCAAAACTAGCGGAATACCGTACCAAGTTGGCGGAATAAATCCGAAAAACGGCTGAATTCTGTCCAGTTGGCGGAATAGATGCCAAAACTGGCGGAATACCGTACCAAGTTGGCGGAATAAATGCCAAAACTAGCGGAATACCGTACCAAGTTGGCGGAATAGATCACAATACTGGCGGAATCCCGTATTGCAAACGCAAATTCAGTTAAAAAACAATGCAAAGATCAGTCTGAAAGTCTTCAAAGGTGAGGAGTCCAATCAAATGGTGAAATGGTGGCAGCAGTCGACTTTTTATGAAATCTATATGCCGAGCTTTAAGGACGGAAATGGCGATGGGATGGGAGATTTCGCCGGCATCACTTCCAAACTCGACTATTTAAAAGACCTAGGAATTGATGGCCTGTGGCTCACGCCGTTTTATCCATCGCCAAAGGTGGATAACGGCTATGACATTTCGGATTACGTGAGCATCGACCCGGCGTACGGAACGATGGAGGAGTTTGAGTTTTTTATAAAAGAAGCTCATAACCGTGGCATCAAGGTCATCGCCGATTTGGTTCTCAACCATACCTCTTCAGCGCATCAATGGTTTCAGGAATCGAAGTCATCAAAGGACCATCCGAAGCGCAATTGGTACATTTGGCAAGATGAGCCGAACAACTGGGAGTCGTTCTTCGGCGGCACCGCCTGGGAGTACGATGAGGCGACCGAGCAATATTACTACCATGCGTTTGCTAAGGAACAGGTCGACCTCAACTGGGCCAATCCAGAAGTGAAAGCGGCCATGTTCGATGTCATGAAGTTCTGGCTTGAAAAAGGGGTCGATGGCTTCCGTCTCGATGTCATCAACTTTTTAAAAATAAATAATCAGTTCGTGGACAATCCGTATGATGCATCAAAACAGGAACAAGAGCATGTATACGATAAAGACCAAGAAGGAATCTTGAGCATTATCGAGGAGATTGCAGCCTTTGTTCATCAGTATCCTGATAAATTCCTTGTGGGCGAAGTGGGGTCAGAGGACCTCGACATCCTCAAGCAGTATTCTGGTCTTGGAAAATTAGATGTCGTATTTAATTTTAATATTGGAAGTATTGCGGAGTTTAATCCGGAGAGGTTGTATCAGCAGCTCGCGGACACGGAGGCAGCCTACAATGAAACGCAGGTGCCGACGTTGTTCTTCGGCAGCCATGATATGTCGCGCTTTATTTCACGATTTGGCGGCGATGAGGACCGTGCGAAGCTGATTGCAACCTTGAAGCTTACCGCAAGAGGGGTGCCGTTCATCTATTTCGGTGATGAAATTGGGATGCGCGACTGGATCACCGATGACATCGCGAAAATGAAGGATGTTCAAGGAATCATGGGCTATAAGCTGGCATTGGAGGCAGGCAAGTCCCATGAGGAAGCGATTGTCATCGCGAATGACAAATCACGTGACAAATCACGGACACCGATGCAATGGGATGAGAGCGAATACGTCGGCTTTTCTGAGCAGAAACCATGGATTACCGTTCCGAACCATGCGGCACTCATAAATGTAGAAGATCAGCTGCACGCACCGGAATCGATGCTTTCTTTTTATAAAAGCTTGCTGAAGCTGCGCAAGGAACATAGAGCTTTAACCTTGGGAGCCTATGAATCTTTACGGTACGAAGATGGAATGATGACGTTCATCAGAAAAGATGAATCAGAACGAATTCTTGTGGCGCTGAACTTTACGGATGAACCGAAAACACTTGATGGGTCAGCTGGCACTTTGATGCTGTCTAACAAACGAACCACTCTTGATGGAAAAAGAATTTTGGGCAACGAAGCCTTGATTATAAAGGAGGATCTCAAGTAATGACCGTTTTAACAAAAGGGAATGTCAAAACATGTGAACAGCTGGTGGAGGAGTTTGCGAAAACACCTGTGAATCCTAAAAAAATTATCTTTACAGGAGTAGGCGAAAACGATGTGTATAACATTTCGGCGCCGTTTGAGGATGAAGGGGAGCTTGTCATTGCAGGGCGCGTTGAGTCACGTGACAGCGAGCACTCGAATGTGCATTTTTTCGTTGAGCGAGAAGGGCAGTGGGTGCCGCGTGAAGGCGCACCTGTCTTGGAATTACAGGATCCTTTTTTTACAAAAATTGCAGGGGAACTCGTCTTGGGCGGCGTTCAAATTTTCCCGCACCCCATTAATAAAGGGGCCCTCGGCTGGAGAACCGTTTTTTACAAAGGCGCCAACATTGCAAGTCTGAAGGAGTTCGCTAAAGGACCAGACGGCATGAAGGACCTTCGCTTGGTCGAGTTAAAGGACGGAAGCATTGGCGTGTTAACGAGACCTCAAGGGGAAAAGGGCGGCCGTGGAAAAATTGGCTGGACACGCATTGCATCTCTTGACGAGTTAACGATTGAAGTAGTGGAGCAGGCACCTTTATTAGAAGACCAGTTTATTGACGAGCAGTGGGGCGGAGCGAACGAACCGCATCTTCTCGCCAACGGACTTGTCGGTGTGTTAGGACACATTGCTTCTTTTGATGAAGAAGGAAATCGTCACTACTATCCCATGGTGTTTGCCTTAAACCCAGAAACAGGTGACATCTCTGATATCGAGTTAATCGCGACAAGAAGTCATTTTCTTCCTGGACCAGCAAAGCGTCCCGACTTAATTGATGTGGTATTCAGCGGCGGTCTTGTTCGCAAATCTGATGGAACGGCGGATATGTATGCCGGAATCAGCGATGCAGAAGCGCAAAAAATCACGATTATTGATCCGTTTTTACAATACGAAGGTTAAGAGGAGACTATAACAATGAACGTATATAGATATGAACAGAATCCATTAGTAACTCCAGCAGATGTGACACCTCACCGCGAGGATTTCGAAGTCATTGGTGCGTTTAACGCAGGGGTAACGACTTTCAACGATGAAATTATCATGATGCTTCGCGTGGCCGAGCGCCCAATTAGTCACGACCCAAATATTGTGAAGGCGCCGATTTATAATCCACAAACAAACGAGCTTGAAATTATCGAGTTTCGATTAGATGATGCGACGTATGATTTTTCTGATCCTCGTGTGATCCGCAGAAGCGGTGATACCCAAGGCTTTGAGTACTTAACGTCTATCGCATATTTGCGTATTGCCCGCAGCAAGGACGGCGGCCACCATTTTACGATTGATGAGAAGCCGTTTGTGTATCCATCCAATGAGTTAGAAACGTTTGGAATTGAGGACCCAAGGATTACGAAGATTGACGATACGTATTATATCTATTTCAGTGCGGTTTCGCCGGTTGGTGTGGGGGAATCGATGGTGTCCACGAAGGACTTTGTTACGACGGAGCACCACGGGATGATTTTTGCACCGGAAAATAAAGATGTGTTAATTTTTCCTGAAAAAATCAACGGAAAATATTACGCGATTCACCGACCAGTTCCAAAGAGTGTAGGTATGCCGGAGATGTGGATTGCGGAATCTACGAATCTAATACACTGGGGGAACCACAAGCATTTGCTAGGATTGCGTGAAGGTATGTGGGATAGCGCACGCATGGGCGGAGGAGCGGTTCCGTTTAAAACGGAAAAAGGCTGGCTTGAGCTTTATCATGGTGCGACCACTGATCACCGTTATTGCATGGGGGCCGTGTTGCTAGATTTAGAGGATCCGACAAAGGTGATTGCGCGCTCTGATCAGCCGATTCTGGAGCCGGAAGCAGAGTATGAGGTTGAAGGATTCTTTGGAAACGTTGTTTTCTCTTGTGGTGCGGTTGTTGAAGGCGACGTGGTTAAGATGTTCTATGGTGTGGCTGATACGTCTATGGCTTGTGCAGAGTTAAGTGTACAAGAGATCTTAGATTCATTGACCTATATAAAGTAGTTGTTTATAGTGCCAAAATTGTTCACGCGATTTTGGCCTTTCGTTTGTTTTTTACTAGGCTCTGTTAAACTTGTATGTTGAATTCCGCTCCAGGCGCTTCGCTTTCCGTGGGTGTTTCGGCGAGCCTCCTCGGCGCTTGCGCCTGCGGGGTCTCTCCTGAACCATACTCCCACAGGAGTCTTCGCGCCTCCGCTCCAATCAACAATCTTCTTTAACACAGTCTTTTACAAAAAAGCTTACAACAAGGCGGGTGACGTTTCGATGAAACTGAATGACAATTGGAAGATGAAGCATTTTGATGTGGGGGCTGCTCGTGACTTGGAGGTCGCTTCGCCTGAGTATATTGATTATTTTTGGATGACAACGGCCGTACCGGGCGATGTTCATTCTACCTTAATTGAACGGAAATTGATCGACGACCCTTTTTACGGGCACAACGATCTGAAGTGCCAGTGGGTCGAGGAAAAGGTGTGGTGGTACCGGACCACGTTCGAATTTCACGAGGAGATTCAACCAGGCGACCGCTATGAGCTCATTTTCGAAGGGCTCGACACGTTCGCAACAGTGTATCTAAACGGAGTAGAGCTTGGTTCAACCGAGAACATGTTTATTAGTCACACGTTTGAAGTGGCGCGCGAGCTGAAACAGGGGAAAAACACACTGGCAGTTCGCTTCGATCCCGTTCATGTGCATGTCAAAGATAAAGTGCAATATTACTGGTCCGGTTTTAGCAAAAAAAGAATTTGGACGCGAAAAGCCCAAAGTCACTATGGCTGGGATTGGGGGCCAAGGCTTGTGGCCGTAGGGATTTGGAAGGATGTTCGTTTAGAAAAACGGTCTACAGCTAAACTTGACCATGTGTTTGCGAGAACCACATCGGTTGATGCTGACAAAGCTACCATTGAAGTCGATGTGGACATTACCTCGTACACACGGGTAAAAGAATTCGAGGTCCTCATCAGTCTAAACGACGGCGAGGAGCCAATCACCACCACAAAGGTGAAAGTTGACCGAAAAAAAGCTTCGGCTGTCCTGAAAGTGGCTAATCCAAAATTATGGTGGACGCATGATATCGGAACGCCGTACCTGTACCAGTTGAAGGTCGAGTTGTTAGCCGATGGAACGAAAGTCGACGAAAAAGAAGAAGCCATCGGTATCCGAACGATCGAAGTCAGACGAAGAGACGAGAATGGTAAGCCGTGCTTTACCTTCGTTCTAAATGGCGAAAAGATTTTTGCGAAAGGTGCCAACTGGATCCCAATTGATAGTTTCATAGGTGCGGTGCCTGACACCCGCTATAAGCAACTGATTAAGATGTCGAAGGATGCCAACATGAATATGCTCCGCGTGTGGGGCGGCGGCATTTATGAAAAAGAGGTTTTTTATGAAGAGTGTAATCGCCTTGGAATCCTAGTGTGGCAGGACTTCATGTTCTCTTGTGCACTTTATCCAGACTACAACAAAAACTTCATGGCCAATGTTCGTGAAGAAATTATTCATGTCGTTAAACGTCTGCGCAATCACCCGTGCCTAGCGATTTGGTGCGGCAACAACGAAAATGACTGGTTGTATGAAGCATTAAAGTCTTCCGGCGAGATTACGCATCCTTTCTACGGCGAGAAAATCTACCATGAGTTAATGCCGGAATTGCTAGAAGAGCTGGATCCAACCCGGCTGTTTTGGCCGAGCTCCCCGTTTGGCGGGAATGACCATAACTCGAGGGAAGAGGGCGACACACATAACTGGCAGGTGTGGCATGGCAATATTGAGCCGCGAGTTTTCGGGGAACCGCAGCACGTCAATTACAGTATTGAAGGCCTTTCGTTTAAAAATTTCAAAACGGACACGACGCTGTTTGCCAGTGAATTTGGTATGCATGCTTCCTCCAACCGCTACACATTAGAGAGGAATATCCCGAAGGAACAATTTTTCTGGGGAAGCGAAGAAATGGCGTACCGGAACAAAGATATTCACCATCCTAAAGGAATATTGTTAATGGAAGGGTATACTGGTGCTCCGAAGAATCTCGATGAATATATTTCCTATTCGATGCTTACGCAGGCGGAGGGGTTAAGGTTTGGGATTGAGCATTATCGCCGCAACAAACCGCAAACAAGCGGGGCGTTGTTCTGGCAGCTGAACGATTGCTGGCCGGGGACGAGTTGGTCGGTGATTGATTATTATTTATTGCCGAAGGCGTCCTATCATTATGCCCGGAAATTCTTCAGCCCGATTCTTTTGACGCTTGATTTAACGCCAGGGAAAGACATCAAGGTGTGGGTCGTGAATGACAAGTTAGAAGCCTATCAGGATAAAATTGAACTCGCGGTGTACGATTTTAGCGGGGAAAAGGTATTTGCTAAGGAATGGAATGTCAGTGTGGAAGCCAATGCGGCGACACAGATTGCGACCGTCCTTGAACGAGAGGCGCTCGGTGGATTAGAGCCAGAGGAGGCTGTGATCGTTATCCGTTCGAAAAATAATCAAGCCGGCGAGAATATCTATTATTTCCGCGATCAAAAGGATTTGCGATTCGAAGAGGCTGAATTGACGGTTTCAGTCAATCGGGAGACGAACGAGTTGACCGTCACATCGAATTTGCTAGCGCGGATGGTCACGATTGAACTTGACCAAGAGCAACTAGTGATGGAGGATAATTTCTTTGACCTGCTGGCAAATGAGACCCGTGTTATTCGAATTGAGCAGGCGCAGGGAAAAGAAATTCTTTGGGAGACTTTACGAGTAAAAGCGATCAATAGCAAGAAAGGGTGAGCCAAATGAAGGCAGCAGTATTGCAGGGAACAAAGCAGTTGGAAGTGGTAGAGTGGGAGAATCCAAGACCTCTAGCACATGAAGTTGTTGTGAAGGTAAAGAGCTGTGGTATTTGCGGCACGGACCAGCATATCTACCATGGACATCCAGGTTCTGCCGAGGTTCATCCGCCGATTGTCCTTGGTCATGAGTTAGCGGGAGAAGTGGTGGAAGTAGGTTCGGAGGTTACGAGTTTGCAAGCAGGCGACCGTGTGTCGATTGATCCGAACATTTATTGCGGAACCTGTGAGTACTGCCGCAGCAATCGTGCGCATCTTTGCCAACAACTTCAGGCGGTTGGTGTCACAAGAGATGGTGGCATGGCTGAATATTGTACGGTGCCGAGTGCTAATTGCTATACAATTCCGGATGTGATGACGTTTGAGGAAGCGGCATTGGTGGAGCCGCTAGGCTGTGTGTTGCATGGTTTTAGAAAAATAACCTTGTCACCGCTGAGCAGGGTGTTAATTATCGGCGGCGGTTTTATTGGCCAGTTGTTTTTACAATTGGTGAAGCAACAGCATGTTCAGTCGATTGTTGTCAGTGAGCCGGCTGATAATAAAAGAGAGCGTCTGTATCAGCTTGGAGCGGATGACGTCGTTCAACCGATGGCTACTGCGAAGCTTGAAGCAGATGTCGTGATTGAATGTGTCGGCCGACCAGAAAGCATGGAGCTTGCCGTGAAATCGGCGGCCAAAGGCGGGCAGGTGCTGCTTTTCGGAGTGGCTGCACCAGACACCGTGATTTCTGTGTCGCCGTTTGAGATTTTTTCAAAAGAACTAACAATCAAGGGATCGTTTATTAACCCTTACACACATGAGGAAGCGATTAGGTTGATTGCAAAAAAGGTAGTTGATGTGGGCTCGCTCATCTCGCACCGCTTTACAAAGGAAGAATTGCCAGCGGCAATGGCGGACTACCCAGCCCTTCGCGTGTCAAAAGGGATCATTAACCATTAGCAGTTTAAAGCAGCGGGGGACAGTCCCCTGTTGCTTTAAAGCTCCACCCCTTTAAAGGAGATTAAACTATGTTTCAAATTTTTAAATCGTTTTCTACGGAATTAAAGTTTTATTTGCTGATGAATACCTTTTTTTCCTTTGGAGGAGCCTTGTCGGGGGTCTTTCAAAGCGTGTTTTTGTGGAAACTGGATAAAACGTATTCCCTGCTCGCTTACTATAGCTTGTATTGGTCGTTGGCGATCATTGTTTTTTTCGGGGTGTGTGCCTGGATTGCCAGGAAGACAAGTCCGATGATTACGATGCGGTTAGGATTTGTTTTTTACCTGATTACCTATCTCATTATGTTGATCTTCCATGATACGTTACGAGATCATATCTTTTTGCTAGGAATGTCCAATGGGTTGGCGATGAGCCTTTACTATGTAGGTGTCCATATGGCTGTGTTAGATTTGACTACGAATGATAAGCGCGATCAATTTTTATATGTGCAAGGGATCTTACTGACCATCGGAGGTGTCGTTGCCCCGCTTATTGCCGGTGTGTTGATTTCCCAATTCCAAGGTATGGTTGGTTATTATGTGGTTTTTATTGCGACCTGCGTGTTCTTCTTCATTTCTTTCTTGGTTTCGTTAAAAGTAAAAGGAAGTCCGGTGACGACAAAGAGTCATTTCTGGGATGTGATCAAGCGACCGTCACCGGAATGGATGAAGATGTACAAGGTCATGTTTGCCGATGGCATTGTGTCCGGTGTTTACTCTACTTTTTTGATTACGATGATTACCTTCAAGGTTGCCGGGGGAGAGCTGAGCTTAGGGGTGTATAATACGGCGGCAGAGATTGTCGCAATTGTCGCGTTCTATGTGCTCGCTAAGTTCTCGAATCCGAAATACCGGTTGGCGATTTTTGCAATAGGCTCGATTAGTGTATTTTTTAGCTCTGTCTTATTATCCGCATTGCCTGTGCTTTTTTCGTTGGTGGTCTTTGGAATTATATCTCCTGTAGCGATGAATATGATTACTACTTCGATGAATGCCATGATTTATGAATCGATTGAAAAGGATCCGCTGTATAAGGAACGGCGTTTGGACTATATTATCATTCGCGAAATTCCACTTGGTGTGGGACGAATTATCGGGGTGTTCCTGTTTTTAGCGATGAGGAAATACTTTGATTTTGAGCAGCTTTTACCCGTATCGTTTAGCGTTTTTCCAATTGTTTATGTCATAATGATTCCAGCGCTATACTTTATTTGGAAAAGACCGAAAAAGGAAGCTGTGCTTGGACCAAATGAATGCTAGGATAAATTTTTTAAATGGGGGAATTACTGTATGCTAGGTGCCATTGAAGCAGGCGGAACAAAATTTGTTTGTGCGGTGGGGGATGAAAAGGGAACGATTGTGGAACGAATTCAAATCCCGACCACTGTACCTGAGGAAACGATGCCACAGGTCATTGCCTTTTTTGAAAAATATGATATCGAAGCAATCGGGATTGGATCGTTCGGACCGATTGATGTGAATGTGGAGAGTCCTACCTACGGGTATATTACGTCTACGCCGAAACCGGGATGGAAGGATTATCCTTTCGTGCAGACAATGAAGGAAGCGTTCGGTGTGCCGATTGGCTTTAATACGGATGTGAACGCGGCGGCGTTAGGCGAGGCTTCGTTTGGTGCGGCGAAAGGGTTGGACAGCTGTTTGTATATTACGGTTGGCACCGGGATTGGTGCAGGCGCGATTGTGCAGGGGCAGCTTTTGCAAGGGTGGTCTCATCCGGAAATGGGTCATATTCTGTTACGACGTCATCCGAATGATGGATTTGAAGGGAAGTGCCCATATCATGGTGATTGTTTGGAAGGTTTGGCGGCCGGTCCTGCGATTGAAGCGCGCTGGGGAGAAAAAGGTGTGAATTTGGTGGATCGTCCAGAGGTTTGGGACCTGGAGGGCTACTATTTAGCTCAAGCTCTCATGCAGTATATTCTGATCCTTTCCCCGAAAAAAATCATCCTCGGCGGGGGAGTGAGCCACCAGGAAGCCGTCTTTGCAGCCATCTATAAGTACCTGCCCGAACTGTTGAACGATTACGTCTCATTACCAGAACTATCCGACTACATCGTGCGCCCGGGATTAGGTGACGATGCTGGGATTACAGGAGCATTGATGCTTGCAGATAGAGCGAAATAATAAAAGAGGGGACAGTCCCCCAGCGCTTTAACGCAGCGGGGGACTGTCCCTTCTCTTGTCGTTTAAAACTCGTATACGGCTTTAGGATTCAGACAGTGCGTGAGAAAGGTTCCTTTCCAAGGCTTCTTTAACTTCTCGATTTTTTGGCAATAGTCGCTTACTACTTCTTTCTGCCCATCGAAATCTCGCGCTTCCTGGCTGTAATAAATGATCTCACCATTGAATTGGAATTCCGTAATTTCCCCAGGCTTGTCATCTGTGTTGAAGCGAATAAAGCGAAGAAGGTCGGGTTTTCCATCTTCTACGTTTTTCTTAAACTCGTTAATCCTTGCCCGTTGTTTCGCTTTAATTTGTCCTTGTAGGATGTCTCCATTTTCAAGCGCTTCCTTTATTGTATAATCCTCCGGAACCTGATTGGTTTTCTTTTCACCAAAGTTTTTCACCTGCGTTTTAATGCTTACACTTTTGTCTGCCGTGACCATTTTGTAACCAAACACGCCGACCACGAATAGTATCGCCATAAAAATAAAACCCAATTTTTTCATTCCAACCCCTCGTTCCTTGTAATTTATTGCATTTACCTTTTAGACGAGGCTATCGTGGGATGGTTTCATTGTGGGGACAGTCCCCCGTCGCTTTAGCGCGGTGGGGGACTGTCCCCACCACGAATAACAGGAAGAGAAACATGGTAACTATATAGGTCCAGTCTGTTGTATGGTCAACAATCTTGAAGTTACTAAAATTGCCAATCTGGCTTTTGAACAGGGACACGGTGTTCCAGCCCCAGTGACAGCCAATGGTGAACCATAGGGACTTTGTTATGGCGAAGGGAATGGCATAGGTTAGTCCCATAAGAAACAGCATAATCCATTGGGTGTAGCTGTCCCCAATCCGCCAAATGTGATTGAGGACGTAAATGACTGACGAGACGACGACTAATGTAGGAAGTGACCAATTTTTCGGGAGGTACTTGAACACGTACCCACGGGTTAAGATATCTTCGCTGGCCGAGGAAAGGAATGTAAGCAAGATGATTCCCACAAAGGGCAGGATGATTTGTTGGAGAGAAAAGGTACCTTCAAATTCAATTTTTCCTGTCCAGACCGAGACAACAAAGCTTCCGCCGTAAAATAAGACTCCTAGAAAATAACCAGTCCATAGATTCATAGATGCCTGTTTGTGTTTGTGCAGCCCAAAAGTGGAAAGTCCCTTTTCGCCACGGACTTTTGCCACGATGTGCGCGGTGATGAAGAATAAGATAAAGGAAGCAAAGAGTAAAATTGGGTTGCTACCGACCAACTCGGATGTATGGTAGACAGCAAACAGGATAAGGAAACCCAGTATATTTTTAAGAATCATCATTCATACCCACTTTTTCATATGTAGTGCTCCTTGTAGGGAGTCTATTAGATTTTAACATAATTTACCTCTTTTCAATGTGGGATTTTGAAAGATTGTGTTGGGGGATGGAGGAAGAGGTGGTGTTTCGAATGGATCTACGTTTACTTTTCCTAGAATGATAGAAAGAAAGTCGAAGTAAAAGGCAGCTACGTCTACTTTTCCCTAAAAAGAAGGAGAAAAAGTCGAAGTAGAACACAGCTACGTCTACTTTTCCCTAAAAAGAAGGAGAGAAAGTCGAAGTAGAACACAGCTACGTCTACTTTTGATTAAAAAGAAGGAGAGATAGTCGAAGTAGAAGGCAGCTACGTCTACTTTTTACTAAAAAGAAGGAGAGAAAGTCGAAGTAGAGCACAGCTACGTCTACTTTTTCCTAAAAAGTAGGAGAGAAAGTCGAAGTAGAAGGCAGCTACGTCTACTTTTTACTAAAAAGAAGGAGAGAAAGTCGAAGTAGAAGGCAGCTAAATCTACTTTTCCCTAAAAAGAAGGAGAGAAAGTCGAAGTAGAAGGGAGCTACATCTATTTTTTCCTAAAAAGAAGGAGAAAAAGTTGAAGTAGCAGGGAGCTACGTCTACTTTTCCCTAAAAAGAAGGAGAGAAAGTCGAAGTAGATGCATAAACATTGTTGTAACCAGCACAAATTAGGGGACAGTCCCCCACCGCTTTAACGCAGCGGGGGACTGTCCCCATCTCGTTATTATAAATCAAGCTGTGCTCTCAAGATGCTTTGCACGCGCTGTTTTTCTTCTGGTGAAACTAAACCATAGTAGATGTCGTTAATCTTTGTGCCTTCTTCTTTTAACTCCATTTGTTGAATCGTTGTATCCTTCACGTCATAGCCCTTTTGGATCGCAGCAATCTGATCGAAGGTTAGGTTGGTTTTCACATTTTTCCCGAGTACGTCAAAGATACCTGCAAAGTTTTTTAAGCTGGATAAGCTCGCACCCTCGTCAATCACGCCCTGAATAATTTCGCGCTGTCTCATTTGACGGCCAAAATCACCTCTAGGGTCTTCATGCCTCATTCGTGTATAGCTCAGCGCCTTTTCGCCGTTTAGCTTTAATTTCCCTTCCGCAAAATGGAAGCCATCCTGCGTGAAGTCTAAATCATTGTTTACCGTCACACCGCCAACCGCGTCCACCATATCCTTAAAGCCTTCCATATTCACTTGGATATAGTAATCAATCGGAATATCAAGGAAATCCTCAACCGTATTCATCGCCATTGGGACGCCGCCGAAAGCGTAGGCATGGTTAATCTTATCCTCTTTTCCTTTTCCAATAATCTCCGTACGCGTATCACGCGGGATGCTCAGCATTTTTACCGTATGATTCTTTGGGTTAACCGTCAACACAATCATCGTATCCGAGCGGCCTTTATCTCCTTCGCGCTCGTCTACACCCAACATTAAAACGGAAAAAGGATCCTTTTCCGCCACCGCCACAGGCTCCTTGCGCTTATCAGAAGTTCGATCAACTGCTTGATGCATTGAATCAACTGCGTTATTAAAAGATTTATATACAGAGTAAGCGTACACGCCTCCACCAATTCCCATAGCTAGAAGGATGGTGCCTGTAACTTTTACCCATTTTCTTAGTTTTCTTTTCTTTTTTCGAGCTCTCATAAACACAGAACCTCCTAAAAACTTACAAATAAGTTACAATCTTTATCTATGGTAACAAAAAATTAGATTAAGAGGTATGTAAAAAATATGGAAATGATAGAGTGGAGGCATCAAGGACTATGACTTGATATTCAAACTTCTGCCATTTTCTTGCTATAATGACAGATAGATATAGTGAAAATTGGAGAGGGGCTCCCCATCTTATGAAAATCAAAGTCATAATTGCGGATGATAACTCATTTATTCGAGAAGGGTTAAAAATCATTCTATCTACCTATGCAGAATTTGACGTGCTGGACACCGTGAGTGATGGAAAAGAAGCGGTGGACTACTGCCAAATGCATGAGGTGGATATTGCTTTATTAGATGTTAGAATGCCACATATGAACGGGGTTGAAGCCACGAAGCTTTTGACCGAAAAGACGAAGACAAAGCCCATCATCTTGACCACCTTTGATGACGATGAATACATAATGGATGCCATCAAGAATGGAGCCAAGGGCTATTTATTGAAAAATAATGACCCGGAACAAATTCGCGATGCCATTAAGAGTGTGTATAAAGGAAACAGCATTATTCAAGACGTGATTTTAGAGAAGCTCAAATTGAACCTCGGCGGTGGCACGAAACCTTCTTACAACAAGCTCGACCTCTCCCTTTTTACCGAAAGAGAGCGGGACATCATGTCTTTGATTGCCAAAGGGTATTCCAATAAGGCAATTTCCAAGGAATTGTTTATTTCTGAAGGGACGGTCGCTAATTACATTACCTCGATCTTAAATAAAACCGGACTCGAGCACCGGACCCAAATCGCCATTTACTATCTGACGGGGAAAGTAGATTAAATGGAGCTTTGGATGATTTTTACGAAGCTAATCTTACTATTGTTTATCGCGTTTACCTGTATTCGAGCAGAGGTCAGTCACATCTCATGGGTGGTACTTACTTTCCTGCTTTATTTTTGTCTTACAATCACGATGTATATATTTAAAAATCACACCCTCAAACGGGTGCTGCTACTACTCTCAATCGCTCTTACGGGCTTAGCTTATTTTTTTGTTCTGCCCATTTTTTGCTTGGTTTTACCACTATCGCTCATCGAACTGGCCGCCGAATTTGTGCATAATCGACTGACACTATTGATTCTATCCTTGATTCCCATTCTGTATGTGGGGGCACAGCTTCAGCCCCTTTACGGGTTGGCTGCCACTCTTAGCTTTTTGATTTTTATCATGGCCCACATCTATCACGATAAACTGGCAAAAAATGAAGACCAAATCGATACGATGAGAAAAACGCTCCACAAATTAACGAAAAATATTAATGAAAATACAGAGTACATACGACAGTCGGAATACACCTTTAAATTAGAGGAACGCAACCGCATTTCACAAGAGATTCACGATAAAATCGGTCACTCGATGACGGGGGCTCTTTTTCAAATGGAAGCAGCCAAACGCCTCATGGAGACTGATCGGCCAAAAGCAACGGAGCTCCTTCAAAACGCGATCAACATCTCGAAGGATGGGATTGAAAAAATCCGACTGACGTTAAAAAATTTAAAGCCGCCGACGGAGCAAGTAGGGATTAACCGGATGAAGCTCTTGCTCGATGATTTCAATTCTAAACAATCGATCAAGACGGTCCTTACCTATGAAGGAAACTTAGAACACATCACACCGATTCAATGGAAAATTATAAATGAGAATGTCACCGAGTCATTAACGAATGCCATGAAATATTCCTCGGCCACGCTTGTTTCAATCGATGTGAAAGTATTGAACAAAATCATAAGAGTAGAAGTGAAGGATAATGGAGTCGGAACAGAAACAATCAAGAAAGGGTTGGGAATCATCGGAATGGAAGAGCGGACGGCTTCATTGAACGGCACAATTATAGTGGACAGCAGCCACGGATTTTCCGTCACTACCCTGTTGCCAATTGCATCAACATGAAGTTTTTCGCTCATAACCATCTTGCCCATCCAGTCACCATGAACATCTCACGCACACAACATGAAGATTCTCATGTAAAAAGAATGAACGATTGCACTTATGCAAGTTCATTCTTTTTTTTATACTTGAACTATACAAACCGAGTAGGGGTGAAAGAATGAACGTGTTAGAAATTAAGAACTTAACAAAAAAATTTAGTGATTTTATCGCTGTCGATCATATGAGCTTATCCGTCGCGGAGGGAGAAATCTTTGGGTTCCTTGGAGCCAATGGCGCCGGGAAGAGTACGACCATTAATATGATTGCGGGCCTGTTGCGCAGCAATGAGGGAACAATCGCGATTCTTGGCAAGGATAGTGTCAAACACAGTCGTTTTGTCAAAATGAATATTGGGATGGTTCCGCAGGACCTCGCCATTTATGAGGACATGACGGCCTATGAAAATGTGAAATTCTTTGCCGGCTTGTACGGCTTACGCGGGGCGGAATTAAAGGAACGAGTGGAGGAAGCGCTTGAATTTGTCGGCCTTCAGGATAAGCATAAGAGCTATCCGAAAAGTTTTTCCGGAGGGATGAAACGACGGTTAAATATCGCATGTGCCATTGCTCATCGACCAAAGTTGATTATCATGGATGAGCCAACGGTGGGCATCGATCCGCAGTCGCGAAATTACATCCTCAATTCGGTTCGCAAGCTAAACGAAATGGGCTGTACGATTATTTACACGAGCCACTACATGGAAGAAGTGGAGGAAATCTGCACACAGATTGCCATCATCGATCATGGGAAAATCATTGCTGAAGGCACGAAGGAGCAGCTGAAATCAATCATCACCAATACAAAGGACTTGTGGGTGGAGGTCAAATCCTCGGAAAACGTGGACGTCGGGGCCATTAAAGAAATTAGTGGAGTTGAAGCCGTTTCTGTCGATGAAAATGTCATAAAGATCAACTCGGATACTGGAGTGAACAACTTAAATAAAATCATAGAGCATTTCATGAGCAATCATATCGAAATCCGTTCGTTAGAAGAAAAAGCACCAAACCTAGAGACCGTATTTTTAACCTTAACCGGCAGGAATTTAAGGGACCAATAAGGAGAGGAGGGGACTCCCATGAACATTATCAATATTGCTTGGAAGGGGATTAAATCTGACTTCCGAGACACAAGAACCTTGTTTTTCATGCTAGCTTTTCCGATTGTCTTAATGCTCGTCCTTGGCTCCGCCTTGTCGAATACATTTACGACGAGTCTTCCTGTGGATAATATCCATGTGTTCTATACAGATACGACAACGGGTGAGAATTTCCAGCACTTTATTGCTGAGGTGAAAAAATCAGAGGTCCATTTTAAGAAAGTCACCGATCAAGCAAAGGCGAGAAAGGAAGTTCAACAAAGTAAAGTGGATGGATATGTGGAAGTGTCAGAAAAGGGGATTCAGCTGTATCTCAATAATGGCAACAGTATTGAAGGAAGTATCCTTCAAGGCATGCTTTCTGCTTATGTCGATCAATACAATATCGCCTCTGAAATTATGAAGGTGGCGCCTGACAAGTTGGCTACTGCGTTTACTCCTGAAAAAAAGGCGAATTTTATTAAAGAAACCTCGCTGCAACCGGATAAGCAGCCTAGTTCGATGGACTATTATGCGCTTGTGATTACGACGATGATTATCCTGTACGGGGCGATGTCGGCCAGTTCGTTAATTGTGGAGGAACGAGTGAGAGGGACGGCGAACCGTCTGATTGCCTCTCCAATTAGAAAAAGTGAAATTTTTATCGGAAAAGTGCTCGGAAGTCTCGTGAGTAATAGCTTATGTGCCTTGCTAGTCGTTCAGATGAGCAAACTATTATTCCACGCGAATTGGGGGGATCACCTAGGGATGGTATACGTGGTCCTGCTGACAGAGATTATTTTTGCAGTGAGCTTGGGCATCGGTATCAGCTTCGTGTCCAAAACAAGTGCCGCTCCCAAAGTGATTATTATGCTATTTGTCCAGTTATCCTCCTTTTTTGGTGGAGCTTATTTTAGAATTGTGAATCCTGATGGTGTCTTCAAATTTATTACCGAGCTTTCCCCTCTCACCTGGATGAACTCGGGTTTAACGAAATTGATTTATGCGAATGACCTATCTGCAGCCGTCCCAGCGATCACGATTAATTTGTCTGGGTCACTCCTTTTTTTACTAGTGGCAGTAATCTCTTTACAAAGACGGGAGGGGCTATAAATGAAGGATGTCCTCTGGTTAATTCAAAACACATTAAGTAAGACGTTTCGCAATAAGAAAAACATTATCATGTATCTGTTTATGCCGTTAGTGGGGATTTTCATTGCGTTTATTGCCTATGGTGGGGAACAGAAAGCCCTTCTACATGTAGGCGTCGTCAATCAAGACAAGAGTGAGGTGACGGACGATACAATCCATTTTCTCAAGGGGTTAGAGAATGTGAAGGTTTCTGAGGTCGATGCGGAAAAGGTACAGGACCAGATTACATCCGGTAAACTGGACTGTGTCATCACCTTTGAAAAAGGCTTCTCGGAAAGCGTGTTGAACGGTACGCCAGCACATATCCAGCTTAGTTCCATCAAAGGGGCTGCCGTTACAGGCTTCGTGAAATCCTATTTATATCAATATATCAATAATATCGCGACGATTAGTCGGGCGGCCGATGGGAATCAACCGATGTTTGAGCAAATGTATAAGGACTATCAGCAATCCACCTTTACGCTCGCCACCCATTCATTAGAGGATTCATCGGAAAATAAGAATATGACCAATCAAACGATTGGTTTCCTGATCATGATCATGCTGATGTCAGCGGGGAATATGTCTGAGATCATTCTGTTGGAAAAAGAACAGCGAACCTATTTCCGCTTATTATCGACGCCAATTAATGCTAGAAAGTATCTATTATCCAATGTCATCGTCAACATGATTGTGATGACGATACAGGTATTAATTACGCTTACCATCATGAGAAATATGTTCCATATTGGCATCGGCATGTCCTTCTGGGAAGCGGCCTTCGTGATGTTACTATTTTCCTTGATTGCTGTAGGATTATCGCTTGTCATCATCTCTTTCGCAAACAACCGGAGTGCAGCAGGGGCATTGCAAAATTTAATTATCACACCAACCGTCATGCTGTCCGGCTGCTTCTGGCCAGTGGAAGTTATGCCTACATCCTTACAAAAAATAGCAGAGTTCCTGCCACAGCGCTGGACGTTAGATACATTAACCAAACTACAGGAAGGAAGCTCCTTGAGCAGCTTGTATTTACACTTCATCATCCTGTTCGCCTTTGCAGTAGCCTTTTTCTTACTAGCCGTCTATCGCTTTAGCAGAAACAACACGACACAGAACTTTATATAAAAATTTGGGGACAGTCCCCCGTTGCGCTAAAGCGCCGGGGGACTGTCCCCGAAATTTTTTTAGACGCCCTAAATAGTTGACTTGATAATAATGGAAACACTTACAATTTCAAAATAGTATTTTCTGATGATTGACAAAATAAAAATAGATTAGTAATATCGAAAATGTTAAAAAAAACTAATAATTCTTATCGAGAGTGACCGAGGGACTTGGCCCTATGACGTCCGGCAACCCCCTAATTGGGAAGGTGCCAATTCCAGCAGAATGACTTTCATTCTGAAAGATAAGCTTGAAATAATTGTTTGTATTTCGATGCTTCTTTCAGTTGAAAGGAGCATTTTTTGCGTGAAAAACTTACTGAATCGGACTCACTTTCTTGGGGAACGGCCATTAATTTAAAATATCGCTTATGAAAAAAGAGGTCATCATTATGATTGAAATACGGCAGTTAACAAAGGAATATAAAACAAAAAACGGCACGGTCAAGGGAGTCGATGACGTTTCTTTAACGGTTCAACGAGGCGAAATCTATGGCATCGTCGGCTACTCTGGCGCCGGAAAAAGCTCGTTGCTCCGCTGCATCAACTTATTGGAGCAACCGACTTCAGGCACTATTACCGTCGATGGGACGGACCTTACTTCCTTAAAAGGGGAGAAGCTCCGCCTAGCACGGCTAAAGATTGGTATGATTTTTCAACACTTTTACCTCATCAGCCAGAAGACGGTGTATGAGAACATTGCTTTTTCGCTGAAAGCGGCCAACTATCCGAAGAACCAAATCAGCACACGTGTCTTGGAATTACTTGAAACGGTGGGGCTTGCGGATAAGCGCGATGTGTATCCAGCCCAGCTGAGCGGAGGGCAAAAGCAACGGGTAGGGATTGCGCGTGCCTTGGCCAACAATCCAACGGTCCTCTTATGTGATGAGGCAACCTCCGCCCTTGATCCGACCACGACCAAGTCGATCTTGAATCTATTAAAAAAGATCAACAAGGAACTCAACATTACGATTATTCTTATCACGCATGAGATGAATGTAGTCAAAGAAATTTGCCACCGAATGGCCATTATGCAAAATGGGATGGTCATTGAAGAGGGAACGGTTTACGACATCTTCGCCAACCCTAAAGCGGAACTTACCAAAGAGTTTATTGATAGCGTGGTATCCTTTGACGTTCCGGAATCCATCCTCACTAGCTGTGAAGGGCCGATTATCAAGGTGCTGTTTAAAGGAAAAGTCGCCGGTGAGGGTGTCATTTCAGATATGCTGCAGAAATTCAGCGTAAAAGGGAACTTCCTACATGGTTCCATTGAATACATACAAGAACTGCCCTTGGGCATTTTCATTATGGAACTGAAAGGTGCGAAGGAGGAAGTGACCGCTGCCCTTCGATACATCGAGGACCGGGCAGCGCAAGTGGAGGTGTTACATAATGGGCTTTGATTTTCAGCATCTGGTGGAATTAATTCCAGATATCAATACGGCTTTTATGCAGACGATTTATATGATTGTGATTAGCTTAGCGATCGCCATTGTCATTGGCCTTCCAGTGGGAATCTTGTTATTTGTCACCGATAAAGGTTTGTTTTTACAAAATCGATTTATTCAAGTGATCATGGGATTCCTGGTTAACTTAATCCGGTCTATTCCCTTTATTATTTTGCTGGTTGCGTTAATTCCATTAACCAACTTCATTGTTGGTTCGACGATTGGACCGACAGCCGCAAGCGTGTCGTTATCGGTAGCAGCCATTCCGTTCTTTGCCCGTATCGTCGAATCAGCATTAAGGGAAATCGATAAAGGGGTCATCGAAGCGGCAATTGCGGCGGGAGCGACGCCAACCATGATAATAAAAGATGTTCTGCTCCTTGAAGCAAGATCAGGAATTATCTCGGGTATTACGTTGACCCTTATTAGTTTAATCGGATTTTCGGCCATGGCCGGTACAGTGGGCGGCGGTGGAATTGGAGATTTAGCGATTCGCTTTGGATATTACCGCTATGACAATACCATCATGATTGCCACTGTTGTTATATTAATAGTTTTAGTTCAGGTTATTCAACTGCTTGGTGATTACATTGCCAAAGTTGTCGATAAAAGAAGATAAAGAAAGAAGGAAAAAGTCATGAAAAAATGGTTTTTAGCAATGGTCTTAGTTTTAGTCGTGGGTGCGTTAGCAGCTTGCGGCAGCAGTTCAGAAAGCAAAGACAAAGCAGAGGCAAAATCAAAGGACATTAAATTAGGGGCTACTGCTGGTCCGTACAGTGATATGTTGAAGGAAGCAATTGTTCCTGGTTTAGAAAAGAAGGGCTACAAAGTTGAGATTGTAGAATTCAGCGATTACATTCAGCCAAACAAAGCATTAGATAATGGGGACATCCAAGCAAACCTATTCCAGCATTCTATCTATCTAGAGAATTTCGCAAAGGAAAACAACATGAAGCTGTCTGCACTGATTTCTGTTCCAACTGCACCAATGGGGCTTTACTCTAAGAAATACAAGTCATTGGATGATGTAAAAGACGGGGCAACGGTTACGCTTCCGAATGACCCAACAAACGCGGCTCGTGCCTTAAATACGCTTCGTGATGAAGGCTTAATTACAATTAAAGAAAGTGCCGACCCGTTGAAAGTATCTGAGAAGGACATTGTTGATAATAAGAAAAACTTGAAATTCCAGGCAATTGAAGCTGGTCAGCTTCCACGTTCTGTGGACAGTGTCGATTTAGCTGCTGTACCTGGAAACTTCGCGTTAGCAGCAAAAATGAACTTGCTTGATGCACTTGCAATGGAGAATATGCTAGATTCATATCGCAATATAGTTGCAGTAAAAACAGAAAACAAAGATTCTCAGCTTGCAAAAGATATTAAAGAAGTCGTCGAATCTGCAGACTTCGAAAAAGTCATTGATGAGAAGTTCAAGGGCTTTGGGAAACCTGAGTGGATGAAGAAATAGTTCAAAACGGTTTAATATAAGTATAGAAAAAGGACGCCTTTACATGCGTCCTTTTTAACTATAAGAAAACAGCTAAAACCAAATTGAAAACTCTAGGAGTAGCTCCTTGCTTAATCTTCAAGAACCGGTATTCTCTTAATTTCTGGATCAATAAAGATATCATACTCGTCTAAGCTCTTTGTAGAAAACTCTGAAACTACTGCTCCTTCTGGGCCAGCTTGGAACCAGTGGGGGGTATTAGGTAATAGGGTATATTGTTGTCCCGGCTTTAGTTCAACTTCATGCCAAACGGTAAAGTGCTCTTTTTTATCCTCAGGAATTGTTGCATGTGGATGTTCGCTCTTCAACCCAGGTACATATAAATAGACCGTACCATAGCGACACCTAAAGGTTTCTTCTTTCCCTATATATTCCCCAACAGGCGGATGAATATGTTCAGGACATGTTTGTCTAGGTAACAGAATTAAATCTTTTGCACAACAGCGATCAGTATTGACATATACAACTAGTTGTAATCCAAATTCACGAATTCTACCAAGACCAAAGTCGGCAACTTCAAAGTCTTCAACTTCTTTAGCTGTCAATACAATTCCTGCTTTATTAAGATACTCCAAACTTTCACAACGAATTAAGTCATATTCCGCTTGTTTCATTTTGTTTCCTCCTCATTAAAAACAATGATTAGCCTCTTAATTTCAGTATTAATCCAATCATAAATAACATCCATGCCTAATATACAGGTCTGTTTAACCAAAATTCATATAATCAAAAATGATTTAACCAGAGATCTAGTGAAACTGAATTTTGGTTAAATTCATGTGTATTGTCGTCATGGAAGAAGAGATACCATTCACGTAAACTAACAATAGAAAATGAAAGTGTTTACAAAACTGATAATTAAGAAAATAGGGGATGGATAAAATGGTAAGAAAAATGACAGTGCCTCCAATGGAACTAATTGAATATGATGGTCCAGGCACACAGCTTTGCGCTGTTATGACAGATGTAGGAAGTATTGAAGTAAAAAGGGCAAAAATTCCTGAACCTGCCAATAACGAAGTTAGAATTAAAGTAAAGTGGGTGGGCATTTGTGGTAGTGACGTAGAGGTATATCGTGGAGCGCGAGAACCTGAGTTTATCACGTATCCCACTAGATTGGGGCATGAGGTTGCAGGAGTAGTTGATAAGGTAGGGAAAAATATTATCGGGATTAAAGAAGGAGATCATGTTGCCTTACGGTATGTCTGGGGAGCATTTGCAGAGTATGTATGCTGCAGTCCCTTTGCTGTAAAAGTCTTGCCAAAGGATTTTCCTTTAATTGAAGGTTCACTAATTGAGGTGTTGCCGGCTTTGTTATCTGCGGCTGAGAATGCAGACATTTCGCCGAATAAGAATGTGTTAATTATGGGACAGGGTGTAAGCGGTCTTGCTTTAACACAGGTGGTCAATTTATACAGCCCGAGAAATTTAGTGGTCACTGATTTATTTGACGAAAAACTAGAGCTGGCAAAGAAATATGGGGCAACACATACGTATAAAATGCCATCACCGGATGCTAGAACAATGGATATTGTGGGAGTGGATTTCCCTGATGGCTTTGATATCGTCATTCCTTGCTTACTAGAGGGTTCTGGAATGGTTGACGCGATTGACGCTGCTGCGCAAAATGGCCGAATTGTTATGTATGGCTGTATTGGTACATGTCATAAACCAGTTGACTTCTTTAAAGTACACAAGAAGCGCTTGGACATTTTCTCTACAGAGCCAAAACGAGATATTGATAATAGAAGATATTTTGATGAAGGGCTAAAGTTAGTTCTTGATGGATTAGTAAATACAAAGGAAACGATTACTCATATCTTCCCACTATCAAGAGTTGATGAAGCGTTTAAGATTCGTAATGAGCATAAAGGCGACACGATTCATGTAATGATTGATTGTGAGGTAAATCCAGAGGAAAGTGATGAGTAGAACAGATTGCTTTTATTGCAAAAAGGATGAGCAATTAACAAATCTAATGATTGAAATTTGCAAAATGCCATCCTCCATCCTCTACCTTAATCGAGATCAAACCCATAAAGGGAGATGCATTATTGCCTTCCATTCCCATAAGAGAGAGCTATTTGAACTGTCAGAAATAGAACTAACCTCTTTTATGAAGGATGTTTCCATGGCGGCGGAAGCAATTCAAAAGGTCTTTCAGGCAGATAAAATTAATTATGCCATTTATGGGGATCTTGTCTCTCATTTACACTTTCATTTAGTGCCTAAATACAAAGGTAAAACTGAATGGGGAGAGGCATTTGTGAATAGCCCGGAGTCCAAAGTATTATTAAATAATGGTGAGAATAAACAACGAATCGAAACTATTTTAGACCAGTTAAATATTACGAGGGGGATTTAAATGAAGAAATCTTTATTTAAAAAATTGGCAGTTCCTATTACCGTCATGTCATTAGCAATTTCCATCATTGGCTGCAGCGCAGAAGAGAGCAGTACAAGTAGTAAAGGTGCTGGAAAAAACAAGGTATCTGGAGAAAAAATCATTCTTCGTCTTTCTGAAGCGCAAGTGGATGATTATCCGGATTCTCGAGCTGAAAAGGAATTTGCTAAAATCGTTGAGGAAAAAACTGATGGACGAATTAAAGTTGATGTCTACACTGCAGGGCAGCTGGGAGACGAAAAAACTACTATTGAGCAGACCCAGGTAGGAGTTATTGATATGGGAAGAGCAAATGCAGGGCCTCTGACACAATTTGCTGAGAAATTTGGTGTTTTTAGTTTCCCATTCTTATTTGACAGCCGTGATCATATGTGGAAGGCCATTGATGGTGGTCTTGGAGATGAACTATTTAAAAATTTAGAGGAAAAAGGAGATCTTGTTGGCTTAGCTTTTTATGATGCCGGGGCAAGAAATTTTTATAGTAAGGACCCAATTAGTAAGTTAAAGGATGTTAAAGGCAAGAAAATCCGTGTCATGCAAAATGATATTTTAATAGATGCATTTAAAGAGCTAGGTGTTTCACCAACTCCTTTATCGGCATCAGAGGTATATAGTGCACTACAGATGGGTGTAATTGATGGTGGAGAAAACAATGTTAGTACGTACGTGGCCGATGGACACTTTGAAATTGCTAAAAACTTTACCGAATCAGAACACTTACGAATCCCGGGTGTATTATTTATGAGTAAAAAGGCGTGGGATAAGCTTTCTTCTGAAGATCAAAAAATCATTAAAGCGGCTGCTAAGGAATCTGAGAAGTTCCAGCAAGATGCCTATGACAAGTATTCTAACGAAGCGATGAAGAAGGTTGAGGAAAAAGGTAATAAAGTGATTCAATTATCGAAGGAAGACAGAGAAGCCTTCCGTGATAAAGTTAAACCAGTCTATGATAAATACAAAGACCAATTTGGAGACTTATTCAAAATTATCGATGATGCGAAATAATAAATTGGTAAGGACAGTCTTTTGACTGTCCTTCTCTTTCAAAGGGGGAACCTGAATGGAGAATTTGCTAGGGAAATTAAGGAGGATAACTGAATATTTGGTCTATATTATGCTTAGTGTGATGACCATTATTATTTGTTATCAGGTTTTTTCACGTTTTGTCCTCAATGTTACACCGCCATGGATACAGGAGTTATCCCTGCTTTTAATGGTGTGGATAGGATTTCTTGGTATTGCAGTAGGAATACAAGATAATAGTCATATTCAAATTAATCTCTTTATCAACGCACTTCCGGAAAGGGCTAAAGTGTGGGTAGGTAAATTTCATCGTGTTCTAGCAATCCTTTTTGGAATATTTATGGTGATTCAAGGTGGCCAGTTTGCCCATGAAATGAGAACTTCTACTATTTCTGGTCTCAACGTGCCATCAGCTGTTCTCTATTACTCTGTTCCAGTTTCAGGAGGACTAATAGTCTTGTATTTGGTTTTGGAGTTATTTGGAAAATGGCATCCGACTATAGTCGATGGGGAGGGGGATGAGTAATGGCCATTCTAACGTTATTTGGTTTATTTATAGTTCTGCTTATAATTGGTGTTCCCGTAGCTTTAGCGATGGGACTTACGTGTATTGTGGTTGCCCTTCAGTTGGATATTCCTTTATCCATGTTAGCACAGCGGATGGTAACTGGTATCAATAGTTTCCCGTTATTGGCCATTCCTTTCTTTATTTTAGCAGGAGAGATTATGAACATTGGCGGGATCTCCAAACGGCTTGTTCGATTTTCGGATGTATTAGTTGGTCGTTTTCGTGGGGGGCTTGCAAATGTGAATATCACAACAAGCATGCTATTCGGCGGGATTTCCGGATCAGCTTTGGCAGATGCTTCTTCTATAGGTTCTATCCTTATTCCAATGATGAAGAAGAAAGGTTATGATACAGATTTTTCTGTTGCTGTAACGGTTTCAGGTGCGACGCAGGGTATTATTATCCCTCCCAGCCATAATATGATTATTTATGCCTTGGTTGCAGGTGCAGGTGTTTCCATCAGTTCCTTATTTTTAGCGGGAATTATTCCTGGGGTTTTATTGGGTATAGCTCTAATGGTTACTTCTTTTATCATTGCAGTAAAAAGAAAATATCCTGCCGAAAAACCATCCTCCTTTAAAGAAGTCCTCGTTGCTGCTAAAGAAGCAGTTCCAGGTCTGTTTACAGGTGTCATTATTATTGGAGGAATTATTTCAGGTATTTTCACAGTTACAGAGTCTGCTGCGATTGGTGTTGCCTATGCTTTTATTATTAGTTTCTTTGTCAATCGTGACGTTCCGTTATCAAAAATGGTAAATGTATTATCAGGAACATTTAAGACAATGGCAATTGTTGTATTCTTAATCGCTGTTTCTAGCGGGTATGCCTGGCTATTGGCTTTCCTAAAGGTTCCAGCAATGATTTCAAATGGAATGCTGGGTCTTTCAGATAATCCTATTGTTATTAAACTCATCATTATCGCCATCCTATTATTCTTAGGAATGATCTTAGATGTGGCGCCGATTATCCTAATTACAACACCAATCCTTTTGCCCATTGCACAAAGTGTTGGAATGAATCCGATTCATTATGGAATCGTTATGATGATTTGTATGGCAATTGGTCTTGTTACACCGCCAGTTGGTGGGGCGCTGTTTGTCGGAAGTGCGATTGCTAAGGTTCCGGTTGAAAAAGTAATTAAGGCACTTGTACCTTTTTACGTTTGTATGATTGTTGTCTTACTGCTTGCAACTTTTGTCCCTCAAATTGTGATGGTGGTGCCCAATTTATTTAACTAGTTTCATAGATTTTGTAATATTGCAGGTTGCTCCCCTAACGAAAAATCCTGTTCGAGGACAATATCCTTACCAATTACGGTTCGAGTCTTCTCTCTATACTCCGAAGGGGCAATTCCTATTCTATCTCTAAATAAACGAGAGAAATAGGGGGGCGTTAATCCTACTAAATCAGAGATTTCTGTAATAGAAAGGTTGGTGAACTCTAAATATTCCTTTGACTTTTCTAACCGCAGCCGCTGAAGGAAATTCATCGGAGTGGTTCCTAACTCTTTTCTAAATAGCTCAATGAGATAATGTGGATGGAAGTTAAAATGCTTTGCAATATCTTCAAGAGATATTTTGGATTGAATATGTTCATTTAAGTACTCAACAATAGGGAAGTCTGGATGAAATTCATTTTCTAATGAGTAGGAATCCAATTCATTTTCATGTTTTGCATACTCTCTTTCTACTAATATCGATAAAAGGAATCCTTTAAATCCAACATCAATACGGTAGGGCAATAACTCATTAGGTTTATGTAAGTTTTGGGTAGACAATTTAAAAAGGTTTTTTACTTCATTTACGTTGCTAATATAAAGGGGTTTCCGACTATGATGAGACTGTAGTAGCTGCTCTAATTCTTCGCACATAATATTGAATTTGAGATCAATCGTCATCGAATCTTGAGTGAAACGAAAGCTATGGACACAACCTTTAGGTATAAAATAGGCATGTTGTGGTTGAAGGTTAAATGTGGTTTCATCCATTGTAATAGTCCCTTCGCCATTGATAACAAACAGTAGTTGATAAAAGCTATCATGAACGTGACTTTCAACTGCACTGTTTTTTTCATAATCTATACGTGAAATCCAAATGATGCGTAATTGGTCATCTCTAAGCATTTCTAATGTCCTCCCCCTTAATAGTTACTCATAATATTAACATAAGTAGATTCAACTGTTTTGAAAAATCTGAAAAGGAGGATATGTTTAATGGGATATTTACTTGGAATCGACATCGGTACTTCTGGGACTAAAACCTGTTTGTTTTGTTATAATGGAGAACTTGTAACTTCAGCCTATGGAGAATATCCTATGCTTCAACCCCAGGTTGGATGGGTGGAACAGCATCCGGAAGATTGGTGGATTGCTACAAGACAAACCATTCAAATGATCTTTAAACAATCGAAAATTAATCCTTCAGACATTAAGGGTATTGGATTATCAGGCCAAATGCATGGCCTGGTCCTGCTTGATCGTGATGGAAAAGTGTTGAGACCTGCAATTATATGGTGTGATCAACGAACTGGCGAGCAAGTTGAATGGATGCGTGATTCAATTGGCACGGAAAGAATTATTGACCTTACATCTAATACTCCGCTACCGAATTATACAGCTTCGAAGCTATTATGGGTGAGGGATAACGAACCTAATATATATGATAAAATTCATAAAGTATTATTGCCGAAGGACTATATTCGCTATAAGCTAACCCAGGAATTCGCTACGGAAGTTTCGGATGCATCTGGTACTTTATTATTAAATGTAGCATCCAGGACATGGTCTTCTGAAATGGTGGAATTGCTAGGTTTTGAAAATGAATGGCTGCCTGAGGTTAGAGAATCGAATCAAATTTCAGGAACAGTTTCTAAACTTGCTGCTATGGAAACGGGACTATCGGAAGGGACAGCTGTAGTAGGAGGTGCAGGAGACCAGGCTGCAGGTGCAGTGGGCAATGGTATTGTTAAAGCTGGTGTTATTTCTGCATCCATCGGGACATCAGGTGTTGTCTTTGCATCTACAGACGAAATTAAGAAGGACCCCCTTGGTCGACTACATAGCTTTTGTCATGCTGTTCCAGGAAAGTGGCATGTTATGGGTGTAACGCAGGCTGCTGGAGGTTCACTGCAATGGTTCCGGAATCATTTTGGTATAGCTGAAATGGAGCTAGCCAAAACATTACAAAAAAACGTTTATGATATTTTTACGGAAAAAGCAATGATGGTTAAGCCGGGATGTGAGGGACTGGTGTTTCTCCCTTACTTAATGGGTGAGCGTACTCCTCACTTAGATTCATTTGCAAAAGGGACATTTGTTGGGATAACTTCTAGGCATGGAAAGGAGCATTTTATCCGCTCAATTATGGAAGGTGTAGCCTTTAGTCTTAAAGATTGTTTAAGCCTAATAGATGATTTAAAAGTTGCGAATTCAGAAATTCGCATATCTGGCGGCGGTGCAAATAGTTTATTATGGCGCCAAATATTTGCAGATGTATTTAATCAAAGGATACATAGGATTCATGCAAATGAAGGACCGGCATTTGGTGCGGCACTCTTAGCTGGTGTTGGAACCAACGTCTATTCTTCCGTTGAAGAAGCTTGTTTCCAAACGGTACAGTATTATGATACTGTCGAGCCTAACGGAGAGTTTGTCCAAAGATATGAAAACTATTACACAATTTATAAAGAACTATATTTTAATTTATATGAAACCTTTTCTTCACTTCATAAATTAGCAGTTGAATAAAAATAAAAGGATGGGAAAAATGATTCCCATCCACTTTTGTGCCATCTGTTACGCCTGAATGATTTTCTTTTTGTTAAGATGTAATTATTAAAGCTCTTTGGAAGGAGAAAAAAATAATGAAACTTGCCATCATTCATACAACCCTTGTCACTATTGAGCCATTAAAGAAATTAGCTGAGAAATATTTAGCAAACTATGAGGTAGTCAATTTTCTCGATGACACCATCTTACCAAGCTTACTTTCAACTGGAGGAAACATCGAAAAAATTGAACACAAGTTAATTCAATACTCGATCTTTGCAAAAGAAGCAGAAGCAGACATTATCCTTTTCGCATGTTCCTCTGTAGGAGAAGTGGCTATAAAGGCAGAACAAAAAGTAGGCATCCCGGTGGTGAGAATTGACGAAGCTATGGCAGAACAAGCAGTTCATCAAGGGGATAAAATCGCTGTAATCGCCACTCTATCCACAACTTTAAATCCAACCGTAGCACTTCTTAAACAAAAAGCGGACCAGTTTAAAAAGAACAACCAAATTCTTACTGTCCTTGCAGATGAGGCCTATTCGGCTTTAATGGAGGGTGATAAAGAGAGACATGATACTATTTTAGCTAATGAAATTTCCCGATTGGCAGAAGTATCAGATGTAGTGGTTTTAGCACAGGCTTCTATGGCAAGAGTATTGGCTCATTTATCAGAAGAGGTGAAAGTAAAATGTCTTACATCTCCAGAATTAGGTATGCAACGAATACTTGAAGTAATGAACGGGTAAAGAAGGCAGGACTAAAATTGTCCAAAATATAAAGATTACTATAGTCATATATTCGAATTATTTGAGGCTGGGAAGGTTACTTCCCGGTCTTTTTTATTTCATAAGATTGTGTTCCAAAAGGTCTCACAACTGAAGATATGTGAAAAAAATCACACAATTATTTTGAATTTTTTAAAAAGTTTGATTGACAATGTAAGCGGTTTACAATATTATTTACATCAAGGAATCTAACATAGATTTATGATAGATTTATGTTGAATCTATGATGATAGTTATGTGATCTACGAAAGGTTGGTGTGATTATGCAGTCCAATAGAGTTCTAGCTAAGTACTTAGTAGAAACTGCATTTCCTCTAGATTTCGCAGCCGAAGTGATGGCAGGGGAACAATCAACTGGAACCTTTGTATCAGTACCAGGAGAAACACCTGAGCTGAAGGAGAAACACGGAGCCCATGTTGTTCAAATTACAGAATTAGAGACTGTCAGAACCCCTTCCCTACCAGGAGCCCAGCTTCCAAAGGGAATCGATTCGTCCAACGTGGAGTACCGGAGAGCGATCATCGAGCTATCGTTCCCACTTGATAATTTTGGACCATCCTTACCGAACCTTCTATCGACGGTTGCTGGAAATTTATACGAGCTTGGGGCTTTTTCCGGATTAAGATTAATAGATATTGAGTTGCCTAATGCTTTTGCTGAAAAGTATCCTGGACCTCAATTTGGTATAAAAGGAACGAGGGCAATAAGCGGGGTGGATGAAAGACCGTTAATTGGAACAATCATTAAACCAAGCATCGGACTACATATAGAAGATTATAGGCCGCTTGTCAGGGAGCTTGCCGAGGCAGGCATTGATTTCATAAAAGATGATGAATTATGTGCTAATCCTGCTTTCGCACCGCTTGAGCAGCGGGTCAAGGTCATCATGGAGGAAATCGAACGAGTGGCGGATCGAACAGGAAAAAAATTGATGTACGCCTTTAATATTACAGGTGATATCGACGAACTCCGTAGAAATCATGATCTTGTATTAAATGCCGGCGGTACTTGTGTCATGGTGTGTGTAAATAGTGTTGGGCTAAGTGGTACTGCCTATTTACGACAATATTCTCAGCTGCCGATTCACGGACACCGCACACAATGGGGGGCAATGTCCCGCGACCCGCTATTAGGAATGAGTTTTACAGTCTTTCAAAAGCTTTGCCGACTTGCAGGAGTAGATCATCTGCATACGAATGGCTTAAACAATAAATTCTCTGAGGATAACGAAACAGTTGCACAAGCAATTCGGGATAGCTTAACCCCTTTCCTTGGTGGATACCCGATTATGCCTGTCCTTTCTTCTGCACAATGGGCAGCAAGTGCTATCCCAACTTATGAAGCGGTCCAAACGACAGATTTTATCCATTTGGCCGGCGGAGGAATTCTTGCTCACCCAGATGGGATTGAGGCAGGGGTGCTTAGTATGAGGCAAGGATGGGAAGCCGCTGTTCAAAGAATTCCTTTGGAAACCTACGCAAAGCAAAACCCTGAGTTAGCTAAAGCAATAGATAAATTTTCGACAACATAAGCTTGGAGGTAAAACACAATGAAAGAAAGCGAACTGTTACTCGCTTTTTATGGAGATGATTTCACTGGATCAACGGATGCGATGGAATCGTTGGCCATCAGCGGATATCGGACGGTTCTTTTTCTCGAGCCGCCGAATGAAGAATTACTTAAGCGGTTTGAAGGAATTAGCTGTATTGGGGTGGCAGGAACAAGTAGGGCTAAAAATCCCGAGGACATGGAAGAAGAGCTTCGTCCAGTTTTCAAGAGCTTTGCTGAAACAGAGGCAAAGGTGGTTCATTATAAGACTTGTTCAACATTTGACTCCGCTCCCGAAGTAGGAAGTATCGGAAAAGCGATCGAAGTGGCGAGAGAGTATTTTAGCAAGGAAAAGGTTATTCCTCTTCTTGTAGGGGCACCACCTTTAGGACGATTTACCGTCTTTGGCCAGCACTTTGCCAGAATGCACGATACAGTTTATCGATTAGACCGCCATCCGGTTATGTCTAGGCACCCGATTACACCGATGAGTGAAGCGGACTTACGCCTGCATCTTGCAGAACAAACTTCTGAAAAAATTGAACTGATGAACATTTTAGAATTAGAAGGCAGTATTGAGGCTGTACGGGAAAGGTACAATCAGAAATTGAATCAACCAGGCGTACTGCTCCATGATGTGCTTGATGAAGATCGCCTTCGTATAAGCGGGCAATTGATTTGGGAATCTGCTAAAGAGAATAGAACCTTTGCAGTAGGCTCATCTGGCTTAGGCTATGCCTTAACAGCCCATTGGAAAAATGCTGGTGTAGCACCTAGGATTCAAGAGTCAGTGGAATCTGTTCCTGCTAGAAATCAAGTATTTGCAGTTTCAGGAAGCGCTTCGATGGTTACTCAGCAGCAAATTGAAGAGGCACTTGCAGATGGATTCCATGGGATTAAAATTAAACCAGAGCAAATCGTCCAAACTGATTCTGTCCCCCTTGAATTGCTTGATCAGGTTATTCAACTGATTAAGGATGGGAAAAGCGTGATTCTTTATACTGCAATGGGGCCAGAGGATGAAGCGATATCAGCTACACGTGAACTATTCAATCAGCTGGGGATTCCGGAATACCAATCTGGTGAGTTGATTGGACGTCAGCTTGGTAAATGGACACGTGAAGTCATGGAGGCCACCGATATTCGCCGCGTGATTGTCGCAGGCGGGGATACCTCTGGATTTGCTACCCGGGAAATGGGTGTGTATGGATTAGAAATGCTGATGCCAATTTCTCCAGGAGCACCACTTTGTAAGGCTTATTCCGATAAAAGCTTGATGAACGGGATTGAAATAGCGCTTAAAGGCGGCCAGCTGGGCGGCAGTAATTATTTTTCAAATGTACAAAAGGCAACGAATGAATCAAAATAGATTAGTGTTTGAATTAACTAATCATAGTGGAAAGTAGATGGAATGTATGGCAAAAGTAGGAACGGCACCTCTTTTAAAAGATGTGGCTTACCAGCAGATTAAAGAAAATATACTCGACGAAAAATTTCCTCAGGGAAGCTTTCTTTCTGAGCGAGAATTAATTGAAATTCTTCAAATGAGTAAAACACCGATCAAAAATGCGTTAGTTCGTTTGGAAACAGAAGGTTTTGTTACGATCTCATCCAAACAAGGGATTATCATCAATGAACTATCATTAAACCGGATTATTGATATTTATAATCTTCGAGTCGCACTTGAAACCTATATTTGCTCGCAAATCGCAGGTAAATTAACGGAAGAACAGTGCCGGAAGATAGAAGAGAATCTTGATGTCACCGAAGAAATGGCGATGCAATTAGATATAAAGGGATTCACACGTGCCGATCATGACTTTCACCTTCTACTCTGTGAATGCTTGGGTAACCAAGAAATATATCGCATCTTGCTGAATTATCAAGATCACTTGCAACGAATCACCCTGCTTCATTTAAGGAAAGACCCGCAAAGGATGCAACAGTTCTCGCAAGAGCACTTTAAAATCTATCAATCTCTGAAAACAGGTGACCAAAAAGCAAGCGAACTGATTGAGGATCATCTCCAGCAATCGAAGCAAAAACTATTGTTATAGCTTTGGTGCCTAACACCAACTGATTATGTTAACAAGAAGATACACAAAGGGGAGAGGTACATTGAAAGCGGTATTTGTAGAAGATGCTTATGAGGTAATTGTTAAGGAAGTGGAATTACCTCATATAGCGGATAAGGATGTATTAATTAAAGTAAAAGTGGCAGGGATTTGCGGTTCCGATATTCATACTTACAAAGGACTTCACTTATTCCGTAAGCCGCCGGTTATCATCGGTCACGAGCTGGCCGGTGAAGTAGTAAAGGTCGGAGATGGTGTTTCAAAGTTCCAGGTCGGTGACCGGGTAACCGTTGAACCCCAGGTTGGGTGTGGCAATTGTGAAGCTTGTTTAACAGGTAATGTTAACTATTGCGCACACCGCGGAGCTCCTGGCCTTAATGGCTGGTATGGAACGATGGCAGAGTACTTTGCCACACCAGAACATACCGTATTCAAATTACCAGATACCATGACTTATGATCAAGGTGTTCTCGTCGAACCGTTTGCTGTAGGGGTACATGCGGTTCGAAAAGCAGATATCCAGCTAGGTGATAAAGTGGCAATCCTCGGTGCAGGACCAATCGGACTGCTGGCACTTGCTGCAGCAAAGGCAGCAGGAGCAACGACTGTTCTTGTTACGGATATTATGGATTATGCCTTAGAGGGTGCTGTGAAAATGGGGGCAACCCATACGTTGAACACCTTAAACAAACAGGATTGGATTGTTGAAGCGAAGGATACCGTTGGCGGAGATTTTGATAAAGTTCTCATCGCAGCAGGTGTCCCAGGGATCATTGATCAAGCGATCTCCTTACTTCGTAAAGGCGGCCGCTGTGTAACGATTGCGATGTTCCACGGTACGCAAACGTTTGATATTGTCAATTTACAGCAGGGTGAGAAAGAAATTGTTGGCTGCATGACTTACACAAGAGAAGATACAATTGCGGCTATCGAACTAATCAATGCAGGCCATGTAGAGGAAGACGTGATTATTACTCACAAGCTTTCATACGAAGAAGCAGCGAGAGGATTCCGTCTTGTTGATAAAAAAGAAGAATCATCACTAAAGGTGTTAGTAGAATTTTAATCATAAATGAAAACGCTTATTTAATGAATTCGTACTAAAGGGAATGGAAGAAATTTTTTACGAACAAACAATTTAAGGGGGAAATAAAATGTTGTTGAAAAAAATTGGTATTGCAGCAGCGGCGTTATCTCTTAGTTTAAGCCTTGTAGGGTGCGGGGCGAAAGAAAAAGCGAGTGGTTCAGATTCTGGAAAAGCGGAAAAAGCAGTAACGTTAAAGCTTGGTCATATTGCAGGGGAAGATGACCCTTGGAACCTAGGTGCGAAGAAATTTGCTGAATTAGTAAATGAAAAGACAAACGGTTCTGTAAAAATCGATGTTTATGCAAGCTCAACGTTAGGAAATGACCGTGATTTAATAGAAGGAATGCAGCTTGGTTCAGTTGATTTCGCCTTGGTTGCTGGCGTACTTTCCAACTTTTATGAGCCATATTCCATTTTAGAATTACCATACTTATTCCGCGACCGTGAACATATGGAAAAGGTTTTATACGGTGAAGTGGGAGAACAATTAAAAGCAGATTTATTAACAAATGCACAGGTTCGCGGCCTTCAATTCTGGGAGCGTACGCCACGTCAATTAACAGCAAATAAAAAAGTGACTAAGCCTTCAGATCTAGATGGAATCAAAATCCGTGTTCCTGAAATCCCTGCTTCCATCGCAGCATGGAAAGCAATGGGTGCAACACCAACACCTATGGCATTCAGTGAGGTATATTCTTCCCTTCAAACAGGGGTTATTGATGCTCAGGAAAATCCACTAGCTCTAATTGAAAGTTCTAAATTGAATGAAGTCCAAAAATACTTGATCAATACAAACCACGTATACGGTTACGTTATGTTAACAATGAGTGATGCAACGTACAGCAAGCTTTCAAAGAAACAACAAAAAGCAGTTGAAGAAGCAGCAAAAGAAGCAACAGAGTATGAGAACAAGATCGTTTATGAACAAGAAAAAGAATTATTGAAGAAGGTTAAGGATGCAGGAATGGAAGTTGTTGATATTGATACAAAGCCATTCATGGAAAAAGCCAAGGCTGTTCAAAAGGAATTTGCTAATAAATCAGATGCAGATAAGAAGCTTTATGACAGCATTGTGAAAACAAAATAATTGTTAGACTGGCGGGTACCAAGGCCAACCATGGTCTCGGTACCCTTCTACTCTACTAAAGTAAAGGGGAGTTACAATGCAACAAGTTGTGAAAATGGTTGACACCTTGAATAAAGCTGTAGGAGTTATCCTCTCTTTGATGCTTGGCGTTATGTCAATTTTGATCATTTTACAAGTAATAAGCCGCTTCTTGATTCATTTTCCATTGACTTGGTCTGAGGAATTATCACGTTATTTGATGATGTACATTGTTTTTGCAGGTGCAAGCTTAGCGATGAGACATAATCAGTTAATTTCTATTGAATTACTTCCAGAGCTACTATCTGAAAAGAAACGAAAGATCGTCATTATTGCTGTTGCTATTTTATGTATTGTATTTTTTGGGGTTTTATTTTTCCAAGGAATTAATATGATCGAGCATGTCCAGGCCCAAACATCTCCGGGGTTAGGGATCTCTATGGCTATTCCGTATGCGGCTTTGCCAATTGGTTCTCTGTTGTTAGCGCTTAACGCTCTAGCTTTAATCTTTGATATTTCCTCAAAAAAGGAGGACGAAAAATAATGGCTGTCGTATTAATGATTTGTATGCTTGTGTTTTTTGCTTTAAGTGTTCCGATAGCCGTGTCAATCGGACTTGCTTCAGCCATTGCTCTTTGGTGGGAGGGAGGTACTCCATTAATCGTACTTGTTCAACGGTCGTTTACGTCCATTGACTCTTTCCCGCTTATGGCGATCCCGTTCTTTATTCTTGCTGGGACTTTAATGGAATTTGGAGGAATCTCCAAACGATTAATCAATCTTGCTAATGCGTTTACGGGCCATCTTCCAGGGGGGCTAGCCATTGTTACGATTGTAACGGCAATGTTCTTCTCGGCCATTTCCGGCTCTAGTGCTGCCACAACTGCAGCTTTAGGAAGTATGCTAATTCCGGGGATGATTAAACGTGGGTATGATGCAAGATTTGCTGGGGCCACTCAGGCCGTTGCTGGTGAATTAGGTATTATTATTCCTCCAAGTATTCCAATGATTTTGTATGGTGTAACGGCGTCAGTATCGATCGGTGACCTGTTTATGGCAGGATTTGTACCAGGATTGTTTATCGGCCTTGCTCTTATTTTAACTGTTTTAATTATTTCTAAAAAGCATGGGTATACGCGTGAACCAAAGAGAAACTTTAAAGAAAGAATGCTTGCTGTAAAGGAAGCTTTTCTTGCATTATTAATGCCTGTTATCATTCTTGGGGGTATTTATGGTGGTATTTTTACACCAACTGAAGCTGCCGGGGTTGCTGTAGGTTATGCTTTCATAGTGGGTGTTTTCGTTTATAAGGAAATTAAACTAAAACAACTTGCTCAAATCTTTACTCAATCAACTGTCACTACTGCTACAATTATGTTCATCATTGCGAGCGCAGGTTTGTTTGGTTGGATTATTACTCGTGCCAATGTACCGCAAATGGTTGCAGAATTCTTCATGGGCATCTCAGACAATCCGGTCATCTTCTTATTATTAGTTAACTTATTCTTGCTTATCGTCGGAATGTTCATGGAAACAAATGCATCCATTATCATCTTGGCACCATTATTATTACCAGTAGCTACACAACTTGGAATTGATCCAGTTCATTTCGGTATTATTATGATCGTTAACTTGGCTTTAGGTATGTGTACACCGCCATTTGGTGTAAACCTGTTTATCTCTTCGCAGATCGCCAAGATCAGGCTCGATCAGATATCAAAGGGAATGTTACCGTATTATGCGGTACTCCTAGTAACTTTAATGTTGCTTACCTTCATTCCGCAGTTATCAATCGGACTTGGAAGTTTGTTTAAATAAAAAAATAACTTTGGAGTTCCACATTTATCAAGGTGTGGAACTTTTCTTAGTAGTTTAATAGTTTTCTAAAGGAGTGTGGAATTCAATATGCAAAAGGAAGAATTAATTAGACAAGAACTAAGGAAGACTGGAAAATATATGATGGATTATGGACTAGCCTGGGGAACAGCAGGTAATATTAGTGCCCGGATTAGTGCAGATGAATATATGATTACGGCCAGCGGGACCTATCTTGGAGAGTTGGATCATACGGATTTAGTGGTGTGCTCACTTTCTGGTGAAGCGGTAGCTTGGGATGTAAAAAAACAATTTGACACTAGTAAAAAGCCTTCTAAGGAAACGCCCATGCATCGTGCTATTTACGAAAATCGTCCGGATATTGGAGCTGTGCTCCATGCTTCTCCTTTTTATACAACTTTGGTGGCTTGCTCTTCGATTGAGATTCCATCGAATTGGTTTGTTGAAACCATGTATTACTTAGAACGTGTTGAACGAGTAGGGTATTATCATCCAGGGACACTGGAATTAGGAAATGCGGTTGCAGAAAAGTCAAAGTCTGCAAATATTCTATTACTCGAAAATCATGGTGTTTTGGTTTATGATGTTAATATTAAAGAAGCACGAATGGCGTTGCAAACGTTGGAAATGGCCTGCAAAATGTTAATTACTTCAAGGTCAGCGAATGTGGAAATGAACGGACTCTCCAATAAGGTAGAAAGAGATTTTCTTGAGAATGCGGGCTACAAGCCTCGAAGAGATTGGTAGGAACAGGATAAAAGGATGGGAAATTATACCCATCCTTTTTTATGCTATATTTTTCTACTAATCCGTGCCTTCAATTTTATTAGATAAAGGAATCGCAGCTAACGATTGGTTCTTGTTGAATAAAGTTGGCTCTGTTTTCATACAGTTTTGTAAACAGTCATTTTTGTAGGAAACATGGAGGAGATTTGTTTTAAAGGGGGGAGCAGCATGCAATATAAGAAATCTATTATAGGTGGAGTCATTGCGATTATTATTGTAGTCGTTTTTTTCTTTTCGACTACCACTGTTGCATCAGGTTATCGAGGAGTCCTTTTGCAATTAGGGGCCGTTAAGCCAACGATTTTAGCTGAGGGGTTTCATTTTAAGCTTCCGTTTATCCAAACCGTTCAACCGATTGAGGTACGGGTACAAAAAGAAGAAAGCTCCCAGACCGCAGCCTCAAAGGATCTGCAAATCGTTACTACAAATGTGGCCGTAAACTTTTCTGTTAATCCTGAAGCCGCGAATAAATTATATCAAGAAATCGGACTGGATTACCGTTCCAGAATTGTTGATCCAGCGATTGCCGAATCGTTAAAGGCAATTACCGCGCTTTATACAGCAGAAGAATTGATTTCCAAACGCCCAGAGGTATCGGCGAAAGTAAAAGAGATGCTTGCAGCGAAATTAACAAAATATCATATGATACTTGAAGATATTAATATCAAAGAGTTTGCTTTTAGTGAAGAATTCAATAAAGCAATAGAAGCCAAGCAAACGGCTGAACAAAACGCCTTAAGGGCACAAAGAGATTTAGAGAGAATCAAAATTGAAGCGGAGCAGAAGGTCGCTCAAGCAGGGGCAGAAGCAGAAGCCCTACGCTTGAAAAAGCAAGAAGTTACGCCGGAGTTAATCCAATTAAAACAAATTGAAGTTCAAGAGAAGGCTTTGGAGAAATGGGATGGCCGCCTGCCAAGTGTAACAGGTGGAGCCACGCCGTTTATTGATGTAAATGGGCTTGAGAAACAAAAATAGAAAGAGGGGACAGTCCCCCGGCGCTTTAGCGCGGTGGGGGACTGTCCCCGTTTTATTAACTCATTTTCGGTTTAGCCACCAAGCCTTGTTGCTCGGAGGATGTGTCCTTTTGAATCAGGAAGGAGGTGAGTAAGGCTAAGATACTTCCTACAAAACCGAATATAAAGAGATGGTGAATGCCTTGCATGAAGTTGGCTCCGCTTGTTAATAGTGCCCCCATGATGGTTACACCAATCGCGGTCCCCATATTCCGGCAGAACATGAAGAAGGAAGTAGAGATACCTCTTTCATGCGCTCCCACGAGCTGCTGCACGCCGATCATTCCAACCGTTGTGAGGAGACCGAACGCTAAGCCTTGAACAATCATGACTAAGAAAATAAACCAGAAACCATGGCTAGGATCAAGCATTGTTAACAGGGAACCAGACAGGAACAATAATACATTTCCGATGATTAACAAGATGCGGTAGCCATATTTCAGAATCCATTTACCTGCTGGCACGGCAGCCACCATCCAGCCGATGGCCGTTCCGAGTAAGGCCACACCGCTAAGGAACAGCGAAAGCCCAGCGATATTTTGCAAGAACAAGGGAACAAAACTGGAAGCCCCAAATAAAGCGGTCGTTCCAATAAAGGCATTGATGTTAATTCTTGATATCATCTTATTTTTAAACATAGAAAGCGGAACGATAGGTGACTCTTGTTTCTTTTCAAAAAAGTAAAAGACCACTAAGAATACGATCCCAATCAGCGCATAAAGGACGCGGTTCTCCTTCACGATTGTATCTAATAGAAGGAATGTGACACCGACAGCGAATAGAATAGCGCCGATGTAATCGACCTTCGCTTTTTTCGGCTGGTAATTTTCTTTGTATGGCAGCAGGGTGATAAACGAAATGATACACACCGGCAGATTGACGAAGAAAATCCAGCGCCACGTCATAAACTCTACAAAGAAAGACCCTAGCAATGGTGCAAGTACGGCGGACAAGCCCCACATCGCCGTAAATAACGCTTGAATTTTGCCTCGTTTTTCAACAGAAAACAAATCTCCGGCAATGATGGCAGGGAACGGCATCATGAATCCAGCGCCAATCCCTTGCACGGCTCGGAAAATGACCAATTGAACCATATTGGCGGACAGCCCGCAAAGCAGTGAGCCTACCAAAAATAGGAGGATTCCTGTACCAAATACTTTTTTCCGTCCGAATAAATCGGATAATCTACCAGCCACAGGTGAAAGAATGGTGCTGGTGATCATGTAGGACGCGAATGACCATGCATAGAGGTCAAATCGGCCTAACTCTTTTGCAATGATGGGCATCGTCGTATTCATAATAGTCGAATCAATGGACGCAACCAGCATCGCAAGAACAATACTAACCATCACAGTTGTTCTGCTTTTCATCTATATAACCCCTTTTATTGTTGTAAAATTGTTCGCACTGTAAAAATCTTGAACTTGAGATATATTAAAGCAATTTTAGGTGGCTGTCAAGAAGAATGCGATGATGTTCTTAGCCACTGTGATAGGCCTAATGAATAGATATGTAGATATCCTTATAAAATGTGTAGATATCATTGGGATTTGTGTTGATAAACAAGAAAAGTGTGTAGATATCTGGGGAATTTGTGTAGATAAATAGGTAAAGTGTGTAGTTATTTTCTAAAAACGTGTAGAAAATTAGTTAACAATACTAGTTTCCTGTAGAATAGGGGTATTCATTTTTATGAAAGAAGGAAGGTTTTGCACATGGGAAAAAGAAAATGGTGGATCATAGCGGCTATCATATGGATGATGGGGATCTTTTGTGCGACCCAGCTTCCTTACTTTACGGGGGAAAGTACGTCAAAGACCATTGAAAAGGTAGTTGATACGGAACATAAAAGCATCGATACACCAAGTGCGGACCATGGAGTGATAAAGGTGCTGAACTTCCTGATCCGAAAGGCGACACATTTTACGGCATTTGGTATCCTTTCCTTGTTACTGTTCAAATCACTGGAAACCACTCGTTTTCCATACATACTCGCATGGTGCCTAACGTCCCTATACGCGATGAGCGATGAATATCATCAATCCTTTATGCCTGGCAGGACGGCTACTTATAAGGATGTCTTAATTGATGCCTGTGGGGCATTGGTGGTTTTGACGTTGGCTTATCTTTTAGGAAAAAGGAAGAAGAAAGCCTATTAGAAAAAGAAGGAAAGAGCATCCAGCGATGCTCTTTCCTTCTTTTTTTAATATATTAAGAAAGTATAAATTTCGACTTCGAGAATTGTCTAGCTCCAGCGCCTAGCCCTTCTGGTCAAATAACCTTCGGCAATAAAAGTCAAAAGGCGGACTTTTCTTGCCAAAGAACATTTGCCTGTCGGGGCTGGCCAAGGCGCTTGCGCATTTTCTTAGTTATCCTGTACGATTGGCTGGTCCAGCACATCTGTATCAACTGTATTAGTTGAACTTGCTCCATTAATCGTTACGATATTTACACCAGTGTTGCTAATACCCGAACCACTGAAACTTTTCGAAGCACTCTTCGGCGATACAAATACAGCCCCGCCAAACTGTACAATACCGCCACTCACCGTATCAATCTTCACTTGCCTAGGTCCAAAAGACATACAACAACATCCTTTATGAGTTAATACTTGTAATCTAATCTATGCTAAAGACCAACCAGTTGTTCATTCGGGGACAGTCCCCCGCTGCGTTAAAGCGCCGGGGGACTGTCCCCAAAAAACTACTAGAACCATCTCAGGCTTCTCCCGAAGTAGGCCCAGAAGACAAAGGTGATGATGGAGAGTGAGATGATAGTGATGAGCCAGGCGCGATCGAACAAGTTCCAGCCCTGTCTATCTGCAAACCATTCCCCCAGCAAGATGCATAGATAAAAGATGATAAATTCTTTTACCTTCAAGAAGATAAAGCTTAAAAGTCCATGGATATCCACTCACCGTTCCCCCTCGCTTGTACATCTTATTCCTTCACGAAGAGTAATATGTGTATAGTCACGGCTCGACATGTTTTTTGCGGAAAAATGATAAGAAATTCAGTAACGGAGAAGGTTTGTAGGGTTTTTAATCAAACGTTTAGGTAATGTGGAAAAAGAGGAGCCTTTGTCGAAAGAGAGGTTTTCCGAGGAAATACTTCACTTTATAGGAAATGCTGTCGAATTCTTCACTATAAAACTGACAATTTTCTTCGTTCAATTAAGAACGAAACACTATAATAGAAAGGTTTCTGATCAATCTAATCAAGCGTTTAATTAGTATAGCACAAATCGAAATAAGGCGAATGAAAACTAATATGCATGAAAAATAAAATGGCCTGATCTTCGCCCTTACTTATACAAAAACCAGTATTGGCTGTCAATTTGTTTTATATCCAATCGTTTATCCATGATATTACTTTCGTTTACCTAAAAGGAAAAAGAGCAAGTTACAAAATGCACTCGCTCTCAACAATCTGAATTAGCTGCTTTAATTGCGCCACACTCTGCTCGAGTGAAAGGGAATAATAGCGCTGGGTTCCTTTTTGTTCACTGACGACGAGTTGGGTGTCGCGCATGATTTTTAAGTGATGGGAGATGGCTGGGCGCGACAGGTTCGACTGCTCGGCAATCTCATTGACACTTAACGGTTCTTTTTCCGCAAGCAACAGGATAATGTCCTGCCTTGCCGGGTCCGCGAGAGCGGTGAATAATGGAATACATGAACGAAATACATCGATAGCTTGTTGAGCCATTTTTAACAAAACCCCTTTGTTTTAAAAAAGTTACTTTTCTCCCGCTACATATTTGGAAATTTTCGCCGCTACGCTTCTTGGCATAAATTTTGCCCCAAGCACCCCTGCTTTATTTAAGCCTCCAGTCACAATTACGCGTTTCCCACGCATCAATGCCTCATACCCCTGTTTTGCCACCACATCCGAGGACATCGCTTGATTAAACATTTTAGAGTTCTCGACACTCGCCACCGCACCGAAGTTCGTTTTTGTAGCACCGGGGCAAAGGGTGGTAACAGTTACGCCGGTACCGGCAAGCTCCTCCACAAGTGCTTCCGAAAAAGAGAGGACATAGGCTTTGCTCGCAAAATAAACCGCCATCAATGGACCTGGCTGGAATGCGGCTGTACTTGCGACATTCAGAATTCTGCCGCTGCCCTGTTGCTTCATTTTTGGCAGGAAGTAGTAGGCGAGTTCCGTTAGGGCAGTTATGTTTAATTGAATCATATTGGTCTGCTTCTGGATGTCGAGCTCATCAAAGTGGCCCATTAATCCGAAACCAGCATTGTTTACGAGTACATCGATTGAGATTCCCTTTTGTTCGACTTCTTGAAAAATTTCTTTCGCTGCGCCAGGTGTACTTAAGTCCATAGGTATGACGGTTACTTCAATATTAGAGTAGGTTTGTTTCATTTCATTTAAAGTGTTTTCGCTTCTCGCTACTAAAACAAGATTATAGCCATCCTTCGCAAAAAGTTTAGCAAACTCATAGCCTAAGCCGCTGGTTGCACCGGTAATTAATGCCGTTTTTTTCATAAAATGTACCTCCATAAGTTGGATATATGTTTAAGTGTTTAAATGTTTAAACATATAATAATTGAACGACAAACAAAAGTCAACGGACGGCAAAATGGTAAAAATATGAAACCTAATAACCTACTAATCGTATGACTAAGTAATAATGTAAATTTAGGAGTGATTACATATGTACGAGCATGAATTTGTGAGAGTAGAATTAACAACGTTTGGAGGCAAACCAAAAGAAAGTTACCACGACATGATAAGGGACTATGAAAAAGAGGGATGGGAATTAGTGCAGATTTTTGCTCCAGGAACAGCAGCCTATGGGTCTGCAGCTTATTTTGAAATCATCTTAAAGAGACGAGTGGAGTAGAGAGAATCTACATCGATTTTAACGGGATTTATTTTAGAATAAAGTAGAAGTAGAGTCCGTCTACATCGACGTTAACGGACTTTTTATTGGGAAAAGTAGAAGTAGAGCCCGTCTACATCGAAGATAACGGACTTTTTATTGAAAAAAGTAGAAGTAAGCCCGTCTACATCGACGTTAACGGATTTTTTATTGAAAAAAGTAGAAGTAGAGCCCGGCTACATCGACGTTAAAGGACATTTTATTGAAAAAAGTAGAAGTAGAATCCGTCTACATCGACGTTAAAGGACTTTTTATTGAAAAAAGTAGAAGTAGAGTCCGTCTACATCGATGATAACGGATTTTTTATTGAAAAAAATAGAAGTAGAGCCCGTCTACATCGAAGATAACGGACTTTTTATTGGGAAAAGTAGAAGTAGAGCCCGTCTACATCGAAGATAACGGACTTTTTATTGAAAAAAGTAGAAGTAAGCCCGTCTACATCGACGTTAACGGATTTTTTATTGAAAAAAGTAAAAGTAGAGCCCGGCTACATCGACGTTAAAGGACATTTTATTGAAAAAAGTAGAAGTAGAGTCCGTCTACATCGACGTTAAAGGACATTTTATTGAAAAAAGTAGAAGTAGAATCCGTCTACATCGACGTTAACGGACTTTTTATTGAAAAAAGTAGAAGTAGAGTCCGTCTACATCGATGATAACGGATTTTTTATTGAAAAAAATAGAAGTAGAGCCCGTCTACATCGACGTTAAAGGACTTTTTATTGAAAAAAATAGAAGTAGAGCCCGTCTACATCGACGTTAAAGGACTTTTTATTGAAAAAAGTAGAAGTAGAGTTCGTCTACATCGAAGATAACGGATTTTTTATTGAAAAAAATAGAAGTAGAGCCCGTCTACATCGACGTTAACGGACTTTTTATTGAAAAAAGTAGAAGTAGAGTTCGTCTACATCGACGTTAAAGGACTTTTTATTGGGAAAAGTAGAAGTAGAGTGCGTCTACATTAGCCATTCCCATATTTATTTTAAAAAAACAAAAAAGAAGAGCCCACATCAGGACTCTTCTTCCAAAACAAACCCTACTCAATCTGCCCCAACAACTCATAAGCTTGCTCTTTCGTTTCAATCGCTAGCAACTTCTCTCTGTACTCGTCGTTCATCAGCTTACGAGAAAGCATTTGCAGAATCTTAAGATGTTCATTACCCGCTGCTTCTTCCGGCACCGCAATCATGAAAATTAACTTGGCAGGTGTGCCATCATACACTTTCCAGTCCACGCCATCGAGCTTCAGACCGAACACCACCGTTGGCTTTACAACCGCCTTCGATTATCCATGAGGAATCGGAATCGACATGCCGATTCCCGTAGTACTTTCTTTTTCACGATTTGAGATGGCCTTTTTAAATTTACGCTTGGATTTGATGCCCCCAAACTCATCAAATTTCTCAATCATTTCATCGATTACAGATTCTTTCGTGTTCCCTTTGACGTCTGTTTCAATAAGCTCTAAACTGATTAAATCTGTTAATTTCATCTATAATCACTCCACATTCTTTTTCAATGCATTTACCATAAGTGCTGTAACAACTACCCCAACAACAATCGCGACTAAGAACATGACGACATTATCCACTGCACCAAGTACGGCAACAATCAGTCCGCCGTGTGGAACGTGGTCGCTTACGTGGCTTAACATCGCAATAACTGCACCAGCCATAGAACCAACCATGATACTTGGAATAACGCGAAGTGGGTCTTTGGCTGCGAATGGAATCGCACCTTCCGTGATACCGAATAGACCCATGAAGAAGGCTGCTTTCCCTGCTTCTTTTTCTGCATCTTTATATTTTTTCTTGTTCATTAATGTAGCAAGACCCATACCAATTGGAGGGATACAGATCGCTGCTGCGATAGAACCCATAATCGCGTAGTTACCAGAAGCGATCATCGCTGAACCGAATAAGAAAGCTACTTTATTGACTGGACCACCCATGTCAAAGGAAATCATGGCCCCTAATAATAATGCTAATAAAATCGAACTTGTACCTTGCATTCCATTTAAGAAATCCGTTAATGCTGTAAACACGCCTGCAACTGGTTTACCAAGGATAAAGATAAAGACGGCTGATACAACAACACTTGCTAGAATTGGGATAATCAAGATTGGCATAATTGGCTGCACCATTTTTGGTACTATCCAGCTCTTGATCCATTTTGCTACATAACCTGCGATAAAACCGGCAATAATTCCTCCAAGGAATCCTGCGCCAGCTTCACTGCTATAAAATTCCCCGTGAGCTGCAATATATCCACCGACCATACCAGGGACTAATCCCGGACGGTCTGCAATACTCATCGCGATGAATCCGGCTAAAATGGGAACCATGAATCCGAATGATGCGGCACCAACGTTTAAGACAGAGTTCCAAATCGAATCTGGATCCACGACCATCCCTTTAGCAGTTGGATGACCGCCAAGACCTAACGCTAATGCGATTAAAATCCCGCCGACCACAACGAATGGAATCATGTACGATACACCGTTCATTAAGTGGCGGTAAAACGGGTTTTGTTTCTCTTTTCTTTCACTTTTGATTTGATCGACGGACTTCATGCTTTCTTGATGAACAGGAACGTCACCTGTTAACACCTGGTTGATCAATTCTTCGGGCTTGCGGATACCATCCTGTACACCCGTTACAAGCAGTTTTTTACCAACAAATCTTGCTGTATCAACGGTTTTATCTGCTGCGATGATAATGCCATCTGCTTCTTGAATTTCTTGTTCCGTTAGTTCATTTTCGACCCCGATGGACCCTTGAGTTTCGACCTTTATTTGATGTCCGAGCTTTTCGGCTGCCTTTTGTAAGTTTTCAGCTGCCATATACGTATGGGCAATGCCGTTTGGACATGAGGTAATCGCTACTAACTTCATGTATGCTTTCATCTCCTGTATGTAAGATTTTTTTAGAAAAATAATTTAAATAATGTCTATGTATTAGTTATACTACTGAAATCGTTCGCAAAAAGAATGAATGTTTACCGCAATATGCGGAAAAACCTGTTTTAATACGACAAAAACCGTCAAATTCTAAGGATTTGACGGTTTTTTTTATAGGTATTTGATAAACTCTTACAGAGTAAATAACGGACTGATTTTGTTTTGCTTCTATTTTAGAAATAGAGTATTCTTGTGAATGAGTTCAATTTTTTGTTTTTGCAAGAACTATTTATTTATCATAGGAGGATGGTTCGAATGCAATGGGGACAGACCCCTTTCGACAAAGCCTCCACATACGTGACTACATAGAGCAGGAGGAATTGATTACATGCAGCCGTTATTTTTGAAGCCTGTCTTTAAAGAGAGAATTTGGGGAGGAACAGCTCTAAAGCAAGAGTTTGGATATGAGATTCCATCCGAACATACAGGGGAGTGCTGGGCGATCTCCGCTCATCCGAATGGCCCTTCCGTTATTGAAAATGGAACATATGCAGGGATGACTCTTGATGAGCTATGGACGAAGCATCCGGAGCTTTTTGGAAATCCAAAGGAAGAAGTGTTTCCACTATTAACAAAGATTTTAGATGCAAATATGGATTTATCCGTACAGGTGCACCCAGATGATGCCTATGCCAAGATCAATGAAAATGGGGAGCTTGGAAAGACAGAATGCTGGTACATCATTGATTGTAAAGAAGATGCGGACATGATCTTCGGCCACAATGCGAAAACACGGGAAGAATTAGTAGAACAGATCAACGAAGGAAAATGGAATGATCTCCTTCGCCGTGTAAAAATCAAGCCAGGGGACTTTTTCTATGTACCGAGCGGCACGATTCACGCGTTGTGTGAAGGCACACTTGTGCTAGAAACACAGCAAAGTTCTGATACAACTTACCGAGTATACGATTATGACCGCCGTGATGCGGAAGGCAATTTACGTGAGCTTCATTTGGAAAAAGCGATTGAAGTAACGACTGTTCCGCACCAAGATGCAGAAACCGCACCTCGAGTGAAAGAGGAAGAGAACGCAACGGTAACTACTTTTGTCGAATCAGAGTTTTTCTCTGTTTACAAATTGGATGTCCACGGAAGAGCAAGCTTCTCCTTTGCAGATAAATACGTATTATTCAGCGTGATTAAAGGCGAAGGATCCCTTGTCCATCAAGGTGAGACGTATGCTTTGAAAAAAGGTACGCATTTTATCCACCCAGTAGGAGCAGGAGAAATCCAATTCGACGGCAACTGCCAACTCATCGTTTCACATACGTAAAAAAGAAAAGGGGACAGTCCCTCAGCGCTTTAAAGCGGCGGGGGACTGTCCCCTTTGTTATCTTAAAATAAAATTGACTTTTTAAAATATTCAGAATAAACTTTACCTATCGGATAGGTGGACAGTCGTATAGTAGAAAATGAGAGAGAAGGTGACCGTCTCATGAAAACTATCAAAAAAGTATCTATGCACGAAATGATAGCGGAAGAAATCAAGAAATACATAAATGATCATCAATTGAAAAAGGGGGATAAACTGCCGTCTGTAGCCGAGCTTACCAGCATTCTCGGTGTGAGCCGTTCGAGCATCCGAGAGGGCTTACGCTACCTTGAAGGGTTCGATTCCATTGAGGTACAAAACGGAAAAGGCATCTTCGTGAAAGAAGGAGACGCCTTAAAAATTGAAGCCATAATAGATGTTGAGCAGGAAAAGAACTATCTGCTCCACATAAGTGAGCTGCGGAGAGCACTAGAAGGAAAAGCCGTAGAGCTGGCGACACAAAGAGCAACCGATGAAGAAATCGAGGAAATGGACCAACTGATCACAGAAGTCATCCGCCTTCGAGATGAGGGAATCGATTCATCGGAGGTAGACTGGGAATTTCATAAGGCCATATATCGAGCCTCCCATAACCCCTTGCTAGAAAGTGTCGCCGAATCGGTGTCCGACACCTTTAATAAGCTTTGGAGCAGACCTTTTGGCATCGAGCATATTTTTAGTGATACCCTGCCATTCCACAGCACGATGCTCGACGGCATTAAACAGCGCGACCCTAATTATGCGCTGCAAGAGTTTAATAAAATCATAGATGCAGTCGAACACACCGTCCGCCGCATCTAGGCAGCCACCATACTAGGCCAACACGGTTCGGCACAAAACTAACGAAAGAAGGAATGAGAATGCCCAACAAATTTTTATCAGATGAACATATTGTCACGCATCTCGGTGACGAATATGACCGCTTCCACGGAGCCGTTGTTCCGCCCATCTATCAAAATTCTCTCTTTGTCTTTAAGGATTTTGACCAGCTCGCTGAAGCCATGAAGGACGAGCAAAATAGCTATCTCTACTGGCGGGGCACCAATCCAACCGTCCAAATCGTCGAGCAAAAAATCGCTGCTCTCGAAAAAGGCGAGAAGTGTAAGCTATTCTCCTCCGGGATGGCCGCCATTTCATCCGCCATCCTCACGTTTCTAAAAGCAGGCGATCACGTACTAAGCATCAGCAATATTTACGGTCCCACCACGAAGTTCTTCACCTATGCTGAAAAATTTGGTATCACTCACACTAACACACTTCAAACCGATCAAGACACCATCGAATCTCTCATCCAGCCCAACACCAAAGTCATCTACCTAGAAAGTCCAACCACTATGACCTTTAAGCTCGTTGACCTGAAGGCCATTGCCGACCTTGCCAAACAGCGCGGAATCAAAACGATTATTGATAATACTTGGGCCACTCCCATTTTTCAGAACCCTATTACTCTAGGAATCGATATCGTAGTCCATTCCGTTTCCAAATACTTAGGGGGTCATAGCGATCTCGTTGGCGGGGCGCTCATCACTAGCAAAGAAATCATGGACCATCTTTTCTATCACGAATATCAGCTGCTAGGTGGAGTCATGCCACCCTATGAAGCCTGGCTATTAATGCGCGGACTGCGCACCCTGCCACTACGAATGAAGTCCCATCAAGAAAGCGGGTTGAAAATTGCCACCTTTTTAGAAAATCATCCTTCTGTTAAAAAAGTAAACTATCCAGGCTTAAAGAGCTCTCCAGATTATGAACTCGGCACCAAGCAATTAAAAGGATATTCCGGTTTACTAAGCTTTGAACTCGCGAACAATTCCTTCGAGTCCGTTCGCAAGGTCATTAACAACCTGAAACAGTTTCAAATCGGAGTTTCCTGGGGTGGCTTTGAGAGTCTCGTTATCTCACCGAATTACGGCTATAACACGGAGCAACTGGTTGCCAGTGGCATGGATCCAGGCTTAATTCGACTATCTGTCGGGTTAGAAAACGTCAATGAACTGATGGAGGATCTCGACGTGGCATTTACTGCTACAATCACAAACGGTATAAAAGGCTGACCTTTTATATAAAAAAGAAAAACATTTCAGAGGGGGATAAAATTTGATGCTTCATCTCAAAAAAGGATTTTTGATGTTGGTGCTAGCCATGGTTTTCCTAGGTCTGCTTGCAGGCTGCAGCGGCTCCAAAGAAACAAGCTCTGAAGAAGGCGACGCAAAAGTCACACTACGAATGGTTGAGAGTATTACAAGCCCAGCAAGAACCAAGCTGTTGAAGAAGATGATCTCCAAGTTTGAAAAGGAAAATCCAGACATCAAAGTCGAGCTAATCTCCCCGCCATTAAAGAGCGCGGATGAAAAAATCACCCAAATGTTAATGGCAAAAGAGGATATCGATGTATTAGAGGTTCGCGAACAAACCGTTAAAAACTTCGCAAATAACAAGTTTATTGAAGACCTTTCCCGCTATACAAGCCAGTGGAAGGATTGGGACACGTTAACGGAAACCATCAAACATGGTGCAACAGCGGTTGACCACAATCCTTACTACATACCATATGGTGTGTATGAAAAAACGTTATTTTACAGAAAAGACTGGTTTGAAGAGGCTGGCATTAAAGTTCCAGAAACTTGGGATGAGCTAGTGGACGCAGCCATTAAATTGACGGACAAATCGAAGAATCGCTACGGCTACAGCTTTAGAGGCGGTGCCGGTGCAGCGGATTATATTGAATTTATGACATGGTCCTATCTTGGAAAAAATATCGTCCAGAATGATGCCTATTTTACACAAGAAGGAAAAACAATGTTTGAAACGCCTGAAGCGAAGCAAGTATTAGATACTTATTTAAAATTATACAAAGAAGCATCACCGCCGGATTCCGTAAGCTGGAGCTACCCGGAAATGGTTCAAGGCTTCACATCTGGCATGACAGCAATGTTAATTCAGGATCCCGAGGTTATTGTAACGGCTGAAGAGAATATGAAAAAAGGGACGTGGGCAACCGCTCCACTTCCAAAAGGTACGCCATCAGGTGTCGCTCAACAACCTGCCGGAACAGCTGGTTGGGGGATTGGAGCTTACTCGAAGCATAAGGATGAAGCTTGGAAGCTAGTTTCTTTCCTATCAAGCCCAGAGCAAAACCTATACTTTGCTAAAAATAATTCGTTAATTCCGATTCATTTAAGTGCAGGGGATGATCCATATTTCAAGGAAGGCTACTTCAGCTCGTATATCCAAATGAATGCAAAGCCAGAAGAGTTCTTGATTGCTGACCGCCCTGTTGAGTACAAGGGTTATGCAGAATACAGAGCGATGGCTGATAAAGATATTCAGGCTCTTCTTTTAGGAAAGCTATCGAAGGACGACGCATTAGCCAAGTGGTCTGATTTTTGGAAAAAGGAAAAAGCCAATAAAAAATAGCACCGGTTGGGGCAGTGGAGTTCTGCTGCCCCCTTATGTTTTAGAGAGGAGCGTATGACACTTGAAGACGCAAACTGAACCAGTTACCAATCGAAGCTTGCCAACGTTTTCGATCTCCAAGCATGGATTATTTATTTTCCTTAGCTTACTTCCTGCCTTATTGCTTGTCGCCGTTTTCATCTATTATCCATTATTCAAAGGGGTCATTATGGCCTTTCAAAATTACTCACTATTTGACTTAACGAACATCAAGTTCATCGGACTCGATAACTTTAAGACCGTCATGGCTGAGCCTGGATTTAAAGAGTCATTAGTGAATAGCTTCTATTGGGTGTTTTTTTCACTCATTCCCCAATTTGTGATTGGGTTTGTGGTTGCCTTGTTATTACGAAGAAAATTTCGAGGCAGAGGCGTGTACCAAGCGTTTATCTTCTTTCCATGGGCGATGTCCGGCTTCTTAATCGGGTTGATTTGGCGCTGGATGTTAAATGGGCAAAGCGGCGTGATTAATGATTTGTTGCTGAAGGCAGGTATCATTGATACCGCGATTCCTTTTTTAGCGGATCCCACCTGGGCGATGGTATCCGTCATTGTGGCCAACGTCTGGTACGGGATTACCTTCTTTGCCATCATGATTTTAGCGGCCTTGCAGTCGATTCCAGACGAGTTGTTTGAAGCGGCCAAGATTGACGGGGCTAACTATTTCCAGCAGCTGTTTAAGATTACTGTTCCGTATATTTTACCGACGCTAATTGTCACGACTTTATTGCGCGTGATTTGGATTTTAAACTTCCCTGATTTGATTTATTCGTTAACGAACGGCGGGCCTGCAGGATCCACTCATATTCTTTCGACTTTCATGCTGGAAAAATTAATCATGGGACAGAACTATGGACAGGCAGCTTCGATTGGTGTCATTATGATTTTCCTTTTATTGTGCTTTTCTATTTTTTATTTACTGGCAACGAAATTCAATAAAGCGGGTGATTTTTAATGACGAGGCTCATCAATTGGAAGCAGCTGTTTAAGGTGGTTTTTCTCTCCTTGTTCCTTGTCTTTACGGTGTTTCCGCTTTACTGGATTTTCATTACATCGCTAAAACCGGGAAAGGACATGTTTACCTTCCCGATTCATTATTGGCCGGAAACGATTACGTTTGAAAATTATATTGATATCTTTAAAATCTCTAATTTTGGTATTTATATCACAAATAGCTTGATTTTGTCCGTGGTTGCTGGGGTGTTCTCGCTTCTCATTGCGATGCTGAGCGGGTATGTGTTAGCCCGTTTTGAGTTTAAGGGGAAATCGCAAGTGATTTTTGCTTTTTTTATTACGCAAATGATCCCATTATTTATTGGGTTAGCGCCATTATATTTACTGATGTCCAAGCTTCAACTGCTCAATCGGTTACCAGCCCTTATGCTAATGTATACGGTCATGATGGTTCCTTTTTGTACGGTGATTATGAAGGGGTTTTTCGAGCGGATTCCATCCACTCTTGAGGAAGCGGCTATGATCGACGGGTGCTCGAGATTGACCGCGTTATTTAAAGTTATCATCCCCGTGATGCTGCCGGGGATTGCAGCGACTTTTATTTTCGCATTTGTGCAGTGCTGGAATGAGTTGTTCCTGGCGATTATGTTTATCGATAAGGAGGAAGCGAAGACGATTCCGGTTGCGATGAATTCTTTTATTACAAAGTATGATATCGACTGGGGATCCATGTCCGCCGCGACCGTCCTATCCGTCATCCCAACTCTCATCCTTTTCGCCTTTGCGCAAAAATACATCGTTGAAGGCATGACACAAGGTTCGGTCAAAGGGTGATGAATGCGGCCATCCGCTGATTGGAAGGTGTCATCCGCCAATTGGGAGAGGTTATGCGCTGATTGGAAGAGGTTATCCGCCAATTGGGCGGGTAGGCGCTGATTGGAAGGTGCCATCCGCCAATTGAGAGAGGTTATGCGCTAATTGGAAGTGGTTATCCGCTAATGGATGAGGTTATCCACTGATTGAGTGAGGCACTCTACATGCTTATCGCAAATAAAAGTGACTTATCCGCAAATAAAAACAGGTTATCCGCAAATAAATGTGGATTATTCGCAAATAAAAGCGAGTTATCCGCAAATAAAAGATGTTGCATCCACTTTTCAATGTGGATTATCCACAAATATCATGGGTTTCTCCACATAAAAAAGTGGATGACTCATAAGAAAACCGATTCATCCACAAGAAAGATCTACTATATCCCCAAAAAGGAGATAAAAATGGCTGAAAAAGGACGATATCCACTATTTATCACCAAGAAGGGAGACCACTTCATTAAGCGGCTGGGAACAGTCCCCCTGCGCTTTAACGCACTGGGGGACTGTCCCCACGCAATCTTTTAATGGCTTTTACCACCAAAACAGTATACCCAATGAGTAGTCCGTATCCAATCACAATAATCAGACCTGGTACATAGCCCGGTGTGGTCCCTGAATCGGTAGACATGCCTGCTAAAAAGAGTGGGGCGATTGGCAGCATGAGGACACCTGGTCCTGAACTCACCAATAGTAAAGCGCCTGGTGCAAGAGCAATCCAAGGCCAAATCGGCTTTTTCTTTTTCTCTGATCCAACGTCTAATTGCTCGGCTGTTTCCTCTCCATTTCCACCTATTAGTTCAGCTGATTTCTCCACGGCAGCTATTGGTTCAACGGTTCTCCCGCCCGAGCCAGCTACTGGCCCCGACGTTTTATTCCATACTTTATAGGTTTTTATGGCAACAAACGCTCTTTTCATTCCCCAACCAACCACAATGATGATACATAGCCCAATGACCATAAATAAAATCGAAAAGAAACTGATCTCATCCGGTTTCCATAATGGAATCGTCATCATTAAGAGCATCCCTGGTAAGGTAGTTAAAGCAAATATTCCTCCCCCAATTAAGACAAAATAAGCCCAAACTGGGTTTGTGATCTCTGTCTGTTTCATTACATATTCCCCTTAGAAATAATAGAAGGCCCATCTCGTATTATAAAATACTTAGATGGGAAAAAATAGTATATATATAAAATGATGGATGGAGGATCTCTACTATTATTATTAAAAGTGAATGATAAAGCATTCATAGTTCAAACTAACAAAAAGTACGTTGAACTGAGGAGAGATTTACATGCCTGAAGTACCAGCTTTAGCGTCATCCGAGATCGGAACATTATGGATGACCTATCAACAAAAGACGATGATTAAACATATGTTAGAGTACTTTATTGAAAAAGTAGATGACCATGAAGCTAAGAAAATCATGGCGGACTTATATGAGGAGATTAGTCCTTATATCGAACAGATCGTCCGTATTTTTCAAAGTGAAGGAATCCCTGTTCCAATCGGATTTACGGACAAAGATGTAAATAAAGAAGTCCCGAAGCTCTATGATAATGGTTTTGATATCATGTTTGTCCGAATGATTAAAGAAATCAGCATGGCGATGCACACCTTAAATATCACAATGTCCTATCGCGATGATATGATTCAACTCTATAAGAACCTCACAAGTATGACACAAAAATATTATCATCAATGTACTAAATACCTACTGGAAAAAGGGTTAATTCCCCGTTCGCCGTATGTTTCAACCACTAAGGAAGTGGAGTTTGTCAAAGATACCAACTATCTAGGTGGATTTAACCTATTTAGCGGGAAACGCTCTCTCAACACGGTGGAGCTGGCAAATATTTATCATGCCATCGAATCCAATGTGACGGGGATGCAATTGATTTACGGATTTGCCCAATGTGCGGAAAAAAAGGATGTGCGTAAATTTTTCACAAAGGGTGGAGAGATGGCAGCAGCCATCATAAAAGAGATGAGTGAGGTCCTATTAGAAAATAATATTCCTGTTCCGGCTACTGCTGGTGGGAATATCACTACTTCAACCCTTACGCCTTTCTCAGATAAAATCATGATGTACTGCGTCAGCCTGTTCTGTAGCTTTTCTTTAGGCGGTAACTCTGTCGGAACGGCATTTAGCTTACGAAATGACCTGCCGGCGAAGCTATCAATCTTCATGAAGGATATTTTCGAATATGCGCATGAAGGCGCGAAAATTATGATTAAGCACGGATGGATGGAGGAGCCGCCACAAACGGTGAAACCGAAATAAATGCAAGAGCCGGGAGAAGTGTGAATGCACTTCTCTTTTTTGTATAAAAAAATTAAATATTTTGTTAAAATTGCAACTTTTTGGTAATGTGAAACGTGGATTAGGTGAAAGGGGGATGGTTCGTGCAGCTTGAAGATGTATTTAAACAGAATCTAAATGATTTGTATCGATATTTATATTCCCTTTCGAAAGATCACTTTGTAGCGGAAGACCTCGTTCAGGAAGCTTTTTATAGAGCCTATGTGTCACTAGAAGATTATGAAATTAGGAATATTAGAGCTTGGCTATTTAAGGTTGCCTATCATGCATTCATCGATTTCCAAAGGAAAAATAAACGAGTCATTATTGAAGATGAAATGGATAAGCACGGTGGTGTCAGTCTGGCAACACCAGAGAAGACAATACTAGAAAAAGAATCGTTAAACCAATTGTTATGGGACATTAATAGCTTACAGGAAAATGAAAAGCACGCGGTACTCCTATGCGATCTGCATGATCTTCCGTATCAGGAAGCCGCAGATATTCTTGATTTAAAGTTAAATACATTAAAAAGCCACTTATTTAGAGGACGAAAAAAATTGGTAGACAAAGTGAAAAGAAGGGAATGTACAGATGAGCGATAACATGAATCCAAACGATGATGAACTCTATCAAAATTATATTAAAAATTCGAAACAGCAATATAAGACGAGTCAATTTCTTACTGAAGAAGATCAACGAACCATTTTTAACATGGGCAAAAATCACGCAAGACTAACGAATATTTTCATAAGTCTTGCCGTCCTGTTACTGATCATCCCAGTCATGACACTAATCACCTATTTTTATTACGCAATCGGAGGAAGGGCTGACAAGCTTATTGAGGTTGCTTCTAATACGATTTACTTAACGGAGCCTAATATCAATTTGGAAAAAATCAAAATTGAAGACGAGATTGGGTTATTTTCCATGCACATCCTGTTCGATGTTAATAAACGTATAGGAAAAGAGGATTATAAAGTAGGGGACTATGATATTTACTTCGCACTTGATCATCCAAATTTCCCTAAAAAGACGACCCTTTTAGACCGTCCGTTGCCTGAAATCCCGAGTGTAGAAACGGAAACATTGCTTCATCCAGAAGCGAAGATTCCTTATGATACGGGGGGAGAATGGGATATATTAAAAGGCCTTCCAGATGGAACGGTCGCAGAAGTGTATGTGTCGTTTTCCACATTGCATAAGCCGGAGGAGATCGAACAAATCATGCCAAAGGCAACAGAAGTACGCTGGTTAGCAGTGGATACGGGGCTAGAAGCTAAACAAGTTGACAAGGAGGGTGTACCAATCACTGCACTGGGCTATCCTGCCCAAGTTGATTCAACCATTTGGTCCCCTTTCAACGGTAGAGAACAAACCAATGAAGAAGTGTTCCTGGATATTCTTACACAACTTTCAAAGAATGAAGAAGTGGCAACAAAAGTAGCACGAGCCAAGTCGCTGGAATTAAAAGAACGGATTGCTTATTTAAAGAAACAGGGGATTCACGTATATGGCGCTGTAGTGACCGGACCAACGCCAGAACTTAGAAAATTAGAGCAGATGAAAGAGGTTAGGTCCGTTAAGGTAGGGGAGGTAAAGCTATGGAACTGGAAATAAAAAAGAAGTCCACACTCAGTAAATTGGTTGGGCTGGCTGGCATTCTTTCGTTCGTATGGGGGCTATTTTCACTTGCGATTCTTAATGCAGCCTTATTGTTAAAAACAGAAACCTTTCCTGATTTCTTTTTAGTGAAAAATCCAATGTTTGGCATCATTTTTGGTGTAATCGGACTATTTACGAGAAGGCGGCCAAGGCTGTATGCGTGGTGGGGATTGGGGATCAACGTATTTATTCTCCTATTTACATTTCTCATGTTTATGCTTGCCTGGACGATCAATGCGAAACCATAATTTACTGTAGGGTTAAAAGAAGAAGTAAGCTCCGCTATGGCTGCGAGCTTACTTCTTTTGCGATGTCATCACCAAAATTATTCAGGATAAAGGTTTCTTCCTCTGCTTTACTTAAGATTCCATAGGCCTGCCCGACGGTGCCGCCTTGGTATTGCCAGAAGTAGTTGTGAGCGTCATCGACTGCCGCAAAATTACCCGCCTTCCATTTTTCAAGAAGGGCCAGCAATTGGTCTTTTCGGTCAAAATCACGGTTGCTCACGATTTCATACACGCGATTAATGGTGTCAGGCACCATAGGAATGGCCCCCCATTTTTCTTCTGCCTTCACTTTTTGGTGCGTCATCTTATGCATCACTTCAATGACCTTATATTCGGAGCTGGTGTTGTCAATGCCGATATCGTATTGAACGCCGCCAATTTTATCTGTTTGTTCGCTGTCCTCATCCACAGTTTCATCCACAAGAGTTGGAGAATCATCCACAGCTTCCGCCTCTACTTTCTCTTGTTTACTTCCGGAAACGGCCTCGCTGTTGATTACTTTATTGGCTCCATAGATGCCGGCCAGTAATACCAGAAAAATAATGGACGGAATAATCCATACTTTCTTCACAACCATCCCCCTATGCCTGTTTTTCATATAATAAGAATGTAAAAAATGCGACTTCGAGAATTGTCCAGCTCCAGCGCCTAGCCCCTCGGGTCAAATAACCTTCAGCAATAAAAGTTAAAGAGCGACTTTTCTTGCTGAAGAACATTTGCCTGTCGGGGCTGACCAAGGAGCTTCCGCTTTTCTTACTTAATTTCCTTTTATTTTACATGTTTATAGTAAAAAAAGCTTGTAGGAAGTCTACAAGCTTTTTAAAAAACCGCTCTATTAAATAGTTTGTTGATTTCCGTTCCAGGCGCGAGCGGTCCGTGGGTGTTTCGGCGAGCCTCCTCGGCGCTTGCGCCTGCGGGGTCTCCCCTGAACCATACTCCCACAGGAGTCTTCGCGCCTTCCACTCCAATCAACAAGTGCTTTAAAATAGCTATTTGTTTAATACTTTCTGAATCACAAGGTTGGTTAGGTTTGGAACAACTTCTAGTGAGTAGGTCATTTCCATTCGTTCGAGCTTTTTGTGTGCATCTAAGCCGTATGGTCCGATGTTGATTACAGGTACATTGATGTCGCGGATGTCTTGGTAGTCAACAAAGAGCTTCGTGCCCCATCCAGGATTATTGCTGGTTTCGGCCTTAATGCCTGCTTCATCATCACTCAGCGCGACAAAACTCATATCCGAGATATACGGGAAGAAATTTCGCGTCACAATCGGATGTGGATAATGTGGCTGTATTTCCTCTACCGCTTCATCCAACGCATGGATCAAGTTCAATTCATCCTCTGTTTTTCCAGTCAATTCGATCCTAGGAGAATATAAGGATGAGTAAAATAGAATAATCGCAGGGCTCTTATCCTTCATCCAATTCCACGCTTCCTCCACCACTCTCGCAGCAAACATGCGCGTATCTAATTCCGTATTATTTAAAAGCTTCTCTTTAAACTTATCCATATGTGCCGTGAACGTTTCGCCGTTCTCAGAAACTAATAATTGCTCCATTTCCTCGTACGTCATGACCCTCGACTTCCAAGGGTGCTGGACATAAGGTTCACCGCTCAATGTACTGTACTGCTTATATCTATCTTCAAAAGAAGTCAGGGCATTGGTAAATGCAATATGGGCCTGTTCTCTTAATTTTTCAAGTACGTCCTTTGGAGACCAGGAATGGATAAAGAAATTGTAATACACATAAGCAGACAAAGCCGTTTGAACCGTATAGGATGGCTTTAAATCCATTTGCTTTAACGAAACAGGAGGCACGGTCGTCTCGCCAAACGCTTCGTTACAAAGCTCTGGATTGTAGTTGATTTGTCGAGTCAGTTCAGCCGTGATAAAGTTAGGATCGAGGCCTTCAAACGCTGAGCCTACATGCGTTTCTGCACCTGTAATAAAAAACGATGGCAACAGTTTTCCGACCGTTCCCTTATAGATATACCGATTGTCATCGCCTTCATAGCGCGGCGCCACGAAGTCAGCATTAATCGCAGCGGAATAGGAGAAACCATGTTCATTTTTCCAGCGTTTCAATGTTTTTAACGCAGAAAGAACACCGTGTGAGCTGTCTTCCTCATCACATTCTGCTAAAAGAACCAGGTTTCCGTCTAATTCCTCAGGGTGTTCCGAGTAATATTTTAAGAGATAAAGATGACTAGCAACTCCGCTTTTCATGTCAAGGACGCCACGACCAAACATCCAATCTCCCGACTGTAAATGTTTTTGTGCAGAAGCGGGCAGATCCTCTTTTTTCAAGGATTCCATTAGCTCCTCGGGATAGCAGGCCTGATCTTTTAAGTGAGTAAAATCATCAATTCCGACTGTGTCCGTATGACCCATTAGGATGACGGTTCGATTGCTCGTGCCCTTTGTTCCTTTGACAAACGCCAGCACATTATACCGCTCTTGATTGTCATTGTGGGTCTGTTCTAAAACCAGTTGGCCTGGATTTTCTGAAAAATAGGGCCATGAGGAAATCATTGCATATAAAGCCTGGGCAATGGCTTTTTCGCCATAAGTATTTACGACACTTTCAATGTTTACGAGCTGTTTCGTGAATGCCAATACATCTTCTCGACAGTGCAACATACGCCTAACCTTCTTTTCTAGTAATTTGGAAGTTTGGTATTTTAGAAAAATGTATCTCAAGAAAGAAAACCCGTCAAGGTTTTTCATTTGGATGTAAATTCCACTAAAAATATTATTGCATTTGTTAGAATACTTTTATATACTAAAAAAAGTTTCGTCAAACTAAATATAAAAATCCTCGTCTTTAAGCATTAGATGGGGTAGAGGTCGCGATTTTTATTAGTATCCTATGGGAGATTCAGTGAAATCTATGAAAATAGGAAAAAGGATTAATCGCCGAAGCTTCTGAAATCACTTTTTTCAGAAAGCTGGGTCTGCACTCGAATAGGGGCAGAACTGTCACAGTTCCTTGGAATTGTGGAGAACTATCTTCGCCAATGCTAATTGATGAGGGTGTATCGAACACCGTCATGCGCATATGTGACGGTGTTTTTTTATCAACTAGGGAGGTATATTTATGAAAAAGTTTGCAATTTTATTAGCTGCGGCGATGATGTTACTTTTATCAGCTTGTGGTACAGAGAAGGCTGACGGAGAAAAAGCAGCAAAAGCTAGCAGTGGCAAGAATGAATTAGTGAAAAAAGGTGCCTTAACGTTCTCTATGACTGGGCAATATCCGCCTTTAAACTTTAAGAAAGACGGTAAATTAACTGGATTTGACGTTGAAATCGGAACAGAAATTGCGAAGAGGATCGGCCTAGAAGCAAATCCTGTAACAAATCCATGGGAAACGATTATTCAAGGGTTAAAAGCGAAGAAATATGATGCAATCATCGGAAGTATGACGGCTACACCTGAGCGTGATAAGCAGGTTGACTTCACGAATCCATATTATCTATCTGGTGCACAGATTTTTGTTGCGGAAGGCAACACAGCTATTCAATCAAAGGATGACCTTAAGGGTAAGTCAATAGGCGTTATTCAAGCGAGCACATGGAAGGATATGGCCGAGGATCTATCTGATCAAGTGAAAGGCTATCCAACAGACGTCAACGCTCTTCAAGACTTGGCACTTGGGCGCTTGGATGCGGTGATCACTGACAAAATTGTTGGGGTAAGTGCGAAAAATGAAAAAGGTCTAAAAATCAAAGCAATCGGTGAATTGTTGAACGAAGACCGTGTAAGCGTAGCGGTTGCTGAAGGAAACAAAGAACTCGCTGACAAAATAAACGAGGCGATCCAGTCTATGATTGACGATGGTACGTATGAAAAAATCAGTATGAAATGGTTCAACACCAACGTAATGGAAAAGTAAGAAATTGTGTCGAAGGGGGACTGTCCCCCTTTGACAAATTAAGGAGGTAAGCCTCGTGGTTTTTTTAGATAATATTATTAGTATTTTTAGTGAGCATGGAATTGCTTTTTTGAAAGCTTCTTGGATGACGATCTCTATTACAGCAATCTCTTTATTATTTGCGATGGTGATTGGTATCATTTTTGCCGCCTTCAAAATCTCCACTAGTAAACTATTAAATCGCATTGCCGACATCTATATTGGGATTATTCGCGGAACCCCACTGATTGTTCAGATCATGTTCTTATATTATGGACTTGCCAACATCGTGAACTTGGATAGCTTCACGGCGGGGGCATTAGCACTGGGTGTTCATGCGGGCGCGTATATCGCAGAAATTTTTAGAGGAGCGGTTCAATCAATTGACCGCGGTCAGTTGGAAGCGGCCAGGTCGCTTGGAATGACCTATTCACTCGCGATGAGAAGGATTATTTTCCCACAGGCTTTCAAAAGATCAATTCCATCCCTTGCCAATCAGTTCATTATTGGCTTAAAGGATTCTTCGCTCGTTGCCTATATTGCGGTAACAGACCTTTACAACACGGCTCTTAGTGTACAAGGTGAAAACTATATGCCGTTTGAAACGTATTTTGTGGTTGGAATCTATTACCTAATTATCGTTCTTCTTTTCACATGGATTGCCAGCCGTTTGGAAAAGAAATTGGATGTTAGTAAGCCGAAGGAGGTACGTGTCGCATGATTGATGTTCGTAATCTATCAAAATCCTTTGGAAAGCTTGACGTGTTAAAAAATATTGATTTGCAAGTAAATGAACAAGAAGTGGTTGTACTGATTGGTGCCAGTGGTTCTGGAAAAAGTACATTGCTTCGCTGTTTAAACTTTTTAGAGGTGGCTGAGCAGGGAGAGGTTACGATTGATTCTGAAAAAATTGACCTCACCAAATCAAACTTGAATAAAGTGAGAGAAAAGGTAGGAATGGTGTTTCAGCATTTCAATCTTTTCCCGCATAAAACCGTGTTAGAAAACATAATTGAAGCCCCAATTTTTGTTAGAAAAGAAACGAAAGAAGCGGCTAGCGCAAAAGCGATGACCCTTTTGAAAAAGGTTGGCCTCGCCGAAAAGGCAAACTACTATCCGGAGCAGCTGTCTGGTGGACAAAAGCAGCGGGTGGCGATTGCAAGAGCGTTGGCAATGGAACCAAAAGTAATGCTGTTTGATGAGCCAACTTCGGCATTGGATCCTGAGCTAGTAGGGGAAGTGCTTCAGGTTATGAAGGACCTTGCTCGCGAAGGGATGACCATGGTTATCGTTACCCATGAAATGGGCTTTGCCCGAGAAGTGGCTGACCGTGTGATCATGCTGGCGGACGGCAATATAATAGAAGAAGGACATCCAAGCGAGATATTTGTGAACCCTCAGCATGAGCGGACACAGCGGTTCTTGAATCAAATCTTATAGGATCCCATTCAAAAATGACGTGTGAATTGCCACACGTCATTTTTCTGCTTATTAAAGTAAATGGTGCATTTCTTCAAGAAGGAGAAATGCACTTTAGTATTGAAGTAATGTTGTAGGTTGGTTCAACAAGATAAAAGAGGGAGTTGAAAAATGAAATTTAATAAAGAAGTAGTTAAAAACTTAGATCATGGATATGAAGATATAATAGAGTTATCCAGGAGTTGTAAATTTTCTGACTGTACTCATATAAACGAGATTGACTGTGAAGTTAAAAAGGCTATTTCTGAAGGTACTCTTCCAGAAGAAAGATTTAATAACTATTATAGTGATAAAAACGAAGCAGAATATGTTTCTAAACAAAAGAATAAAACTAAGGCTATCGATTACATGAAACAAAGGAAACTTTTTAAAAAGGTAAATAAATAGGAAGCTAGTCTTTTTAAGATTAGCTTCCTATTTTTCTTTAAAATTTATTTTTTTCAGCCGAATCCACCGTATGTTTCAAGAGCATGGAAATGGTAACAGGACCTACACCACCTGGGACAGGTGTGATGGCACTTGCAACCTCTAAACATGCCTCATAATCGATATCTCCAATATTCCCTTTGTTATATCCAGCATCTAGGACAACAGCACCTTCCTTCAGCCAGGACCCTTGAATAAACTTAGGCTTTCCTACCGCTGCCACAACAATATCCGCTTGTTTTATCAGATCAGGTAAGTTGGTCGTTTTGGAATGGCACGTTGTCACCGTCGCATTTTCATTAAGAAGTAAAGCCGAGACAGGCTTACCTAAGATCGGGCTTCTCCCTACAACAACTGCATGTTTCCCCTCGACTGGAATCTTATAATAGTTGATGATTTCCATAATCGCTGCTGGTGTACAGGAAGGGTACTTTCCAAACCCTAATGCAGTCTGGCCGTAACCTGCACTTGTCACCCCATCTACATCTTTTCGGATATCAATGGCTTCGAAAGCCAGGCGCTCATCGATGTGCGATGGAACCGGATGCTGCAGGAGAATCCCATGTACAGTTTCATCTTCGTTTAATTTTTGAATGGCTGCTAACAATTCTTCTGTCGTTGTTTCTTCAGGCAAATGAGCCCGAATCGAATGGATGCCTAATTTTTTACAAGCATTTCCTTTCATTCTTACGTATGTTTCTGAGGAAGGATCATTTCCTACTAAAATGGTGGCAAGGCACGGGATGATCCCAAATTCCTTAAGCGTTTCAATTCGTCCTTTTAATTTTTCTTTGATTTCTTTAGCTACAACAGTTCCATCTAAAATGATTTTTTCCATATTATCGCCTCCGAAAGAAAATAAAAAAGAGATAAGGAAATACATCCTTATCTCTGCCCAGACGACCCGACCATATAAGTACACAGCTTCCTTGTGGTTGTTTCCACAGATGTCGTCAGTTACTGTGACTGCTTTTGTTATATGAAAAAGATATCATATTAAGGATAAATGTCAACCGAAATAATAAACTAGAAAACATCATTCGATTTTGTATCAGAGTAGACGGAGATCAGTACTATCGCTTTTTCCTCACCCACATTTTTAACAAAGTGTGGGACGCTAGCGTTCCAACTAAAGGTATCCCCTTCCTCCAAGATGAACGAATCTTCCCCTTGTTCGGCAAGGACCTTCCCTTCTAACACTAAGTGGCTTTCCAAGCCTTCATGGGCATTAGCTTCACCCATGGATGCACCCGGAGGAAACTCGACCAACATCATGCGTAAGCCGCCTTGTGACGTTAAATGTTCAATTTTTAAGTTGTTATAGGTCGAATTTGTTCGTTCGGCCTTTTTGATGACGCGCATATGTTGCTTTTTTTCCAATAGTAAATAGGGTAACGGCACTCCAAGAAAAGTCGCTATTGTTTGCAGGGTGTTAATGGAAGGAGAGGTATTATTGTTTTCGACATTGCTGATAAAGCCCTTCGATAGTCCCGTTCCTTCACACATTTGCGCAATTGTTATTTTTTTTCTGTTTCGTATCGCGCGAATCTTTGATCCGATATCCACGTAAATCACCTCGAATGTTTCCTAATATAAAACTTAATTCTATCTTAGCAAAAAAACAGTTGACAATCCATAGTGTTTGGAGTTATCTTATAGATAATAATTATTCCTAATAGGAAACTAAATTTCGTCTAGTAGTTTTCTAATATGAATATATTATCTTTATAAAAAGTCACAAACCCCTTTATATAAAACTTTAAGGAGAGGATCGTATGCTTCCATCATTATTTATCGCTCACGGAGCACCGTTACTTGCAATTGAAAACAATGAGTACACTCAGTTTTTAAATCAGTTAGGCCGTACTCTGCCAAGACCAAAGGCAATTGTCTTATTTTCTGCCCACTGGGAGTCGAAAATGCAACAGGTGAGCAGTGTTGAAGATTACCGAACGATTTATGACTTTGGCGGATTTCCTGAAGCCTTGTACAAAATAGAATATCCAGCAAAGGGAAATCATGACATCACTAAAGAAATAACCGAACTATTCACTAGTCAAGGCGTTTCATATGAAGTTGATGCTTCGCGCGGGTTGGATCACGGTGCATGGGTTGTATTGAGAATGTTGTATCCAAATGCGGATATACCAGTGATTTCAATGTCGGTCAATCCAAATCTTTCACCTGCAGAACAGTATCAGATTGGAAAGTCCTTAGCAGATTTAAGAAAAAAAGATGTTTTAATCATTGCCAGTGGAGGAACGGTGCATAATCTCCGAGCGTTAAATTGGGATAAGGATCGCACCGGCGGAATTGATGACTGGGCACTCGCGTTTGATGAGTGGTTAGCCCGTCATCTGAAGAATTGGGATATAGAATCACTTTTCAACTATCAGTCGTTGGCTCCCACAGCAAACCTAGCAGTGCCACCATATGGAACAGAGCACTTCATTCCAATTTTTTATGCGCTTGGTGCAGCGGACAATGGAAAAAAAGCAGAATTACTGCACCGCAGCTACCGATATGGAAGCTTAAGCCATAGTGTATGGCAGTTTAATTAATTTTACAAAATACAGGAGGGATTTTTTATGAATAATAAATTTGAAGTCAGTACATTCATTTTACGAGTGGTTTTAGGGATTAGTTTTTTGATCCACGGGCTTACTAAGTTCCAAGGCGGAATAGAAAATATTGTTGGCTGGTTTGACAGTATCGGTTTACCAGGTGGACTGGCATATGTAGTGGCAGTGATTGAGTTGGTTGGTGGATTAGCATTAGTGCTTGGGTTAGGTTCAAGAGTCGTGTCTATTCTTTTATCCCTCGTCATGATTGGTGCCATAATTAAAGTAAAATTAGCTGTCGGATTTTTAGGAAATGGCCAAATGGCAGGTTATGAACTAGATTTAGCTTTCCTAGTGATGGCTGTAGTGATTGCAATTAATGACAGCCAATTGTTTGCCCTTGACCAAGTAATTTTTAATAAGCAATCAAATAAAAGTGGAAATCATAAAGCGGCATAAATAAAAAACCTGCTAGAAAAGTACTTATTCTAGCAGGTTTTTTTGATTAACTTAATTTGTAAAGCATTATTTTAATACTTTAACTTGATTATTGACCTCGCTAATAGCGCCTGCTACATCTTTCAATTCTTTAGTTTGCATTTCAATACTCGAATCTAACTCTTCCGTTTGTCTCAGTACATTTTCAACCTCTAATGCAATTTCTTGACCGTATTTTGCTTGTTCATTTATGGCTGTAGTCATTTGTTTAACGGTTTCTTTAATAGTTATGATATTCTGAACAATTTCATCTGAAGTTAGAGCTTGTTCACTCGTCGCATTCGTCACCGAGCTTGATTGTTTTGCGACATTTTCCACTGCCTCTACGATTGCTCGACCACCTTTTGCTTGTTCTGCTGTAGCAATAGATATTTGTATCACCTGATCCTTTGTATTTATGATTCCCTTTACAATTTCTTCAGCTGTGGTCACTTGTTCTTTTGTTGAATTAGTCATTTGAATGGTTTGCATTGTAACATTCTCAACAGCTTGGGTAATTAATTCACTATCTTTCTTTTGTTCTTCCGTTGCTTTAGCAATTTGGTTCATTTCCTCAGTTACTTGTGCTATACCCTCTGTGATTTTCTTGATTGCTCGATTTGTTTTATCCGCTAGCTCATTTCCGAGAGTTACTTTGTGAGCCCCTTCCTTTATTGAGGTCAGAGCAGAAGCAGTCTCCGACTGAATTCCATTTATTAAAAGTGCAATCTCTTTTGTTGCTTGAGCAGATCGTTCTGCTAATTTTTGCACTTCTAAAGCAACCACAGAAAATCCTTTACCATGTTCACCAGCTCGTGCAGCCTCAATTTCGGCATTCAGTGCTAATAGATTAGTTTGGTCAGCAATCTCATCAATAACTTCAATAATACTTCCTATTTCCTCTGAACTTTTTCCGAGCTTTTGCATTACATCACTTGCTTGGTTGATCACTCGCGAAATTTCTTTCAATCCATTCAATGTTTCGTTCAAGGATTTTGTCCCTTCAATTGCATCAGACTTAACTGAATGGCTCAACTTGTTTACTGTTTGGGCACTGGCAGCAACTTGTTTAATTGAATCAATCATTTCCTCAACCGTTTCAGAAGTTTGCTCCGCGGTATTTGTCAATCCAACTGCATTTTCGCTAACTCCTCTAATGGATCTGCTCATTTCTTCGATAGCTTCAGAAATATGTTCTACGTTCGCATTTACATTCTCGGCATTTCCAGCTACTTGCTCAATAGAAACCATCATTTCTTGTATGGCAGAAGAAGTTTCTTCGGCCGAAGATGAAAGTGTGTTTGCGCTTCCAGCTACCAAATTTATTGAAGCACTCATTTGTTCTATTGCTGCTGAGATTTCATCTACACCAGAGGCGGTTGTAGTGGTGTTTCCAGCAACCTGTTTAATAGAATCGACCAGTTCGCTTACAGAGTTATTTGCTTTGTTCATTGAGGCGTCTAATTCTTGAGCACTAATGGCTGTCTTATCAATTGACTTTTTAATTTCAGTAACGGAGGTAGTTGTAACCTCCACATTTTTCACGAGCCCTTTAACGGTTCGCGAAATGAGTTTTGTCGTAAGCAGGGCGATTAATGAGCTAAAAAGTGAAGCAATAACTGAAAGAACAAGGATCTCATAATTGAATCTATTAGAATCTTTATAGGCGTTATCAATAGTAACATTGGCATCCTCTTGAGCTGACTGATAGAGCTTTTCAAGTAGAGTATTATTCTTTTCGCTTATAAGACTCAATTTATTTACGTGTTTATGTACACTCTCATAATTATTTTGCCTTGATTCTTTATAGAATATAGGCAAGTTTCCGATATACTGTTCAAAATTTTTATTGAAATCGGCAATTAATTTTTCAGTTTGACTATTATAATTAAATTTCTTCATTTTTTCTAAATTCATTTTAGTATTTGCTATATCTTCATTAATAAGTTTTTCTATCTTTTCTTTTTCTTGGGCTTCATGGACAAATGCGTGCTTATTGGTATTTTGTACAATGCGGTTAAATTCTTCCTTTACGTTTGCTACTAAAATAATCTTAGGTACATCTGTTTTTCCAATTGTAATGGTTTGATCTCTAAGATGGTTTACATTGTTATAGGAAACATCTGTTATAACAATAAAAAATAAGATAATAATGATATAACTTCCCATTTGTTTTACATTCATTGACACTTTTCGAAACATACATTACTCTCCCTTTTAGTTGTTAATTTTTAGATTAATATATCTGTTCTAATATAGAAATTTCCAAATAAAGAAAATAGTTACTATATCAATATATTAGCTAAGAGGAGCAGGTTGTTATGATAAATGTCACACTTTATCTAAGGCTATAGTCACTTTTCTTTAAAGGAACATAGAAAATAAACAAAAAAAATAACCTACTAGACATGAAGAGTTTAGCGGGTTATTTTTCCTTTCTGACATATTAAGAATGTATAAAGTTCGACTTAGAGAATTGTCCAGCTCCAGCGCCTAGCCCCTCGGGTCAAATAACCTTCGGCAAGTAAAGTCAAAGAGCGACTTTTCTTGCCGAAGAACATTTGCCTGTCGGGGCTGATCAAGGCGCTTGCGCTTTTCTTAGTTCCTATTGAAATGTCTCTTTTTCAACCACTTGTGGAAGTGGTTTTTGCTTCTGAGTCATAAAGAAAAAGACGCCCACCAGCACGAGTACCCCTCCAGCAATTTGCCAAGGAACTAGCCTTTCATGTAATAAAATATAGGCTAAAATAGTTGACCCGACTGGCTCTCCTAAAATACTCATAGAAATCGTGGTGGCATTGACGTATTTTAACAGCCAGTTATTTATGACGTGACTTACGGTAGGTACGGTCGCAAGTAAAAGGAAGATTCCCCATTCCTTAGCTGGATAACCGCCGAAGTCCACACCTGTTGAAAAGTTATAAATCATTAAAACTACAGCCGCAGAGAAAAACACACAAAAGCTATAAAGCCAGTGGGATATTTTTTTCACGATAGTTTGGCCGATTAAGAGGTAGCCTACAACGGAGATGACACTTAAAAAGGAAAGAACATCCCCCATAATGGCATCCTCGCTCAACCCGAAATCTCCCCAGCCAATCATAATGGCGCCAATAATCGCAATTCCCATTGTCATTAAGGCGGATAAGGTCGTTCGCTCTCTAAAAAGTAAAAAGCCCCCGACTAACGATACAATTGGCTGCAAGGCAAGAATAATCGTTGAACTGGCAACAGTTGTTAACTTAAGAGATCCAAACCAAAGGACAAAATGTAAGGCTAAAAATGAGCCTGAAAAAAATAAAAAGAACCAATCTTTCTTTTCTATTTTATTAAATTCATGCCGGTGTTTCCAAACGATTGGGAGCATTAAAATACTCGCAAATAACATCCGATACATACTCAAAACTGAGGCTGGTGCGTCTGACCATTTGACAAAGATAGCTGAAAACGAGATGGCTATAATGGAAATGGTAAGCGGCAAGGCAATGGACCTTGAAGCTTCTTCCTGTTTCATGTTCTCCCCCTAATACGATGCCTGCTATCAGGTCATTTACTCTTTATTTATGCTTTAGCAAACTAAACTATTTTATATTATACTAGCGTTTCACCATGGGCTCAACTAGGGGATATTCCCAACGGCATATCCTCTCTTTTTCCCAAAATAAAAAAAGGATTCTAGCTTGGGCTAGAATCCTTAATCTTATATTTGGTTTGCAAGAATAGTTACTAATGCACTGAGTAGGATTGTACCGAGCATGAAGGATACATATATAAGGCCCTTTTTCCTCTTCTTTCTTACAATCACTTCTTCGGGTGTAAGCCAATTAGTCTTAGACATCAACTTTTTCTCCTTTTACAGTTTGATGGTAGCTGGCTGACCTAGTCTAAAAGTCTGAGGTCCCTATAGCTTTGCGTCATCACTTTTCAGTAATTTTGCCCTAAATTTTTTCACTGTTTCTATTATAATCATAAATAAGTTAATTACCATAAAAATTCTATTTTTTTTTTGACTGATTAGATATTAAGTAAACTATAAAATTTTCCCAATTATCAATAATTATTTATATTTCGACAAAATATATGTTTATTAAAGAAAAGTCAGTATAATTGAACTAGTTGATAGGTGGGTGAGAAATTTGTTGAACGTTTCTTCTAAATTAGTAAGGAGTATAGATCGAAAAATATGGATTATATTGTTGGTTAATTATAACTTTCCTCCTTTTCTCTATCTAGTTTTTATATCATTGAAGCCTGGTGAAATGGGAGAGTATGATGTTATTTCACTAGTGGCACTTATGTTAATAAATCTGTTGATTTCCGTACTTATTGGGATTCTTATTAAGAAGAATAAAAAGAAGCAACTGGAACCAATAAAAACAAAAGATCTCTTGGAAAGTATTTTTAATAATCTTGATATTGCTATTTGGTCAATTAATAAGGAGAAAAATATGCTTCTCTCTAAAGGGGTAGAAAATATTTACGGTCAGACCCGCGAAGAAGGATTAAATAATACTGATTTTTGGAGAAATTCTATTCATCCCGAGGATTTTTCTGTTGTCAAAAAAATTGATGAAAAATGGAATGATGTTGAGAAGTATGAATTTGAGTATCGTATTACTCAGCCAAACGGTGAGGTTCGCTGGATACGTGATCGAGGGTTACCTGTTATCAATGAGGATGGAAGTCTAGAAAGATATGATGGTTCCAACATTGATATTACTAGACAAAAAGAATTAGAATTCCATCTGAAGGAGTCTGAAGAGAGATATAAAATCTTGGTTGAAAATGCACTTGTGGGAGTTTTTTTAATTCAGAATTTCAAAATGGTCTTTGTAAACCAATGGTTTACAAACATTCTTGGAATAAGTAAAGAGGAATTACTTGGTACCAATTTTATTAACTATATTAGGGATGACAATAAACGTTTATTTAAGCAATTTCGAAAGCTAAAAGACGGAAAAGTGTCCTTTGTTATAGATAAGATCCAGATTAAGGCACATGACGGAACAACAAGATATCTTGAAATCCAAGCCAACTTAACCACTATTAACGGGGAATCAGCAATTATCGGTATTGTTTTAAATGTCACTGATAGAAAGAAAGCGCAAGCAGAATTACATTATAGGGAAAATCATGATATTTTAACTGGTCTCCCTAATATGAATTATTTAAATACCTTTATTAAAGAGGAGTTTCAAAGGTTTAAAAAAGAAGGAATACCCATTAGCATGATGTTTTTTAATCTTGATCGCTTTAAATTAATTAATGACACCTTTGGACATCGTGTTGGTGATCAATTGCTTAAAATAATTTCAAATAGATTAGTAGATTCTATTCAAGATGTTGGTGCTGTTACTCGTGCCGGAGGGGATGAATTCATTCTTTATTTGCCCTATACAATTAAGAGTCAGGCAACAGATTTAGCAAATTATTTATTGAAGTACTTTTCTGAACCATTAATATTGGAGGACCAGGAAATTCGGATAACTGCAAGCATTGGGCTTGCCTTTTTAGAAAAAGAGGACTCCTTGGAGGACGTGATTCAGAAGGCTAGTTCCGCCTTGCATGTTGCAAAAGAATATGGAAGAAACCAATATCAAATTTATACTTCTGAGTTTAGCAAAAAGTCAAGTAGAAGGTTACAGCTAGAACAGAGATTACGTAAAGCGATAGAGAAAAATGAATTAGAGGTCTTTTACCAGCCTAAAATTAATCTATACACCAACAAAGTCACTGGTTTAGAAGCCCTTGCAAGGTGGAACGATCCTCTCCTAGGTGCTGTATCTCCTACTGAATTTATTCCTCTAGCTGAGGAAACGGGGATAATTATTTCTATAGGGAAATGGGTTTTAGAAACAGTTTGTAAACAGAACAGTGAATGGCAAAAGAAAGGGTTACCTCCAGTTCATGTGTGTGTGAATATTTCTAGTAGGCAATTTTTACAAGATGATTTTGTGAAAATGGTCGAGCAAGTATTAAATGAGAGTGATCTTTCTCCAGCCTATCTAAATATAGAAATTACTGAAGGGGTCGCATTATACAATGTGGAGGATGCGATTGAAAAACTAATGCAACTAAAGCAGCTAGGGGTTAGTATTTCCTTGGATGACTTTGGGACTGGGTATTCATCTTTAAGCTACCTTAAATCACTACCTATAGATTACCTGAAGATTGATCGTTCATTTATTAATGGTATCTTCAATAATAAACAAGATGCAGCAATTATTCATTCAATTATTTCCTTATCTCATACACTTGGATTAAGGGTTGTTGCGGAAGGTGTAGAGGAAAAAAATCAAATAGAAATATTGGAACAACTTAACTGTGATGAAATCCAGGGATACTACTATGCAAAACCGATGTCCAAGATCAATATAGAAGAGTTTATGAGTGCCTAGTTGAGCGGTGTAATAAAGTAATTAATATGTTGTTAGCTTGAGGGGGGATGAATCTTCATCCTCCTTTTGTGTGCTGTTCTGTTATATTTTAAGTTGTTGACGTACACTAATGGGAGTTATCAGGTTTTCGGTTTGAAAAAAAATACTGTTTGAAATGTAAGAGTAAGGAGTGGGATCGAATGACTGGAAAAATGGAATTAGCCACGTTTGCAGGTGGTTGCTTTTGGTGCATGGTAGCACCGTTCGATGAGCAGCCGGGAATTAAGGAAGTGTTATCAGGCTACACTGGCGGTTATAAGGAAAATCCTACCTATGAAGAAGTGTGCTCCAATACCACCGGTCATTTGGAGGCCGTTCAAATTACCTTTGACCCACAGGTGTTTCCATATGAAAAATTACTTCAGTTGTTTTGGCAGCAAATTAATCCAACCGATGCAGGCGGGCAGTTTAACGACCGCGGGCATTCCTATAAGACGGCAATTTTTTATCATAATGAAGAGCAAAAAAAACAGGCGGAAGCATCTAAAGCAGTGCTTGCGAATAGTGGCCGCTTTCAACAGCCGATTGTGACGGAAATCTTTCAGGCAGGTCCTTTTTACAGAGCTGAAGAAAAGCATCAGGATTATTATAAAAAATTCCCTTTCCACTATAACCATTATCGAGAGGGCTCCGGACGCGCACGGTTCATTCGTGAAAATTGGAAGAAACGAAAAAGCGATGAAGAGTTAAGGCAGGAGTTAACGCCAATCCAGTATGAAGTGACTAGGAAGAATGCAACAGAGCCATCCTTCCGTAATGAATTTTGGAATCATACGGAGGAGGGAATATACGTGGATATTATTTCTGGGGAACCGCTGTTTAGTTCTCAGGATAAATATGATGCAGGCTGCGGTTGGCCAAGTTTTACCAAACCGCTCCGCCGGAATGAGTTGGAGGAAAGGTTTGATACGTCACATGGAATGAGGCGAATTGAAGTTCGGAGTAAAACGGCGGATTCTCATCTCGGCCATGTGTTTGATGACGGACCTGGACCTGACCGTGCTCGTTATTGCATTAATTCGGCTGCTCTCAGGTTCGTTCCGAAGAGTAAGCTCATAGAAGAAGGGTATGGACAGTTTTTACGGTTGTTTGAATAGTTTGGATTAGAAAGCCCTGCCTGGGTGGCAGGGCTTGAATTTTTTATATAGATTTAACTTTCCATTTTTATCTTCTTTCATAATAGAAAAGTGGACGTAGAACCCATCTACTTCGACTTTTGTCTTCTTTCTTAACAGAAAAGTAGACGTAGAACCTTTCTCCTTCGACTTTCTCCTTCATTCTGAACAGAGAAGTGGACGTAGAACCTATATACTTCGACTTTTATCTTCTTTCTTAACAGAAAAGTGGACGTAGAACCCATCTACTTCGACTTTTTCCTTCATTCTGAACAGAGAAGTGGACGTAGAACCTTTATACTTCGACTTTTATCTTCATTCTGAACAGAAAAGTGGACGTAGAACCCGTCTACTTCGACTTTCTCCTTCATTCTGAACAGAAAATTGGACGTAGACCCCATCTACTTCGACTTTTATCTTCTTTCTTAACAGAAAATTGGACGTAGACCCCATCTACTTCGGCTTTTTCCTTCATTCTTAACAGAAAAGTAGACGTAGAACTTTTCTACTTCCATTCCTTTTCAATGACTTCAACTGGTTGTTCTTGCGGCTTGGAAAAAAAGTAGCCTTGGAATAGGTCGTAGCCCATGTCTTTTAAGAAGTGTAAATCTTCTTCGCATTCAACACCTTCGGCAAGAGCTAATGCATTCATCTTGTGGGCTATGGTCAAAACGGATTGCGCTACTTCTTGCTTCGCTGGATCCCCGCTAACGCCGTTTGTAAATTCAAAGGCTAGCTTCACAATATCCGGTTCCATTTGTGCAAGCTTCTCCAAGTTATTGAAGCCGACACCCACATCATCCAGGGCGTACTTAAAGCCATGTGCCCGGTAATAATTTAAGATTGATTTTAAGTGCTCCAGATCCTCTACTTCGTCTGTTTCGACCACTTCGAACACCACTTGTTCTGGTTTAATATTCAATTGCTGGATTAAGGCAAAGGTGGTCGAGAGACAGTGCTCTGGGACATAGATAGCCGTTGGGATAAAATTGATAAATATTAATTTATCCTGGACGACGGAGGCATTTCGAATCGATTGCATTCTACAGACGCGGTCTAATGCAAATGTACGATTTCTGATTCTCGCTGCTTCAAACATTTTAAAAGGCGGAATGATTTCTCCATTATCATCGAGTCCACGAGACAAAAGTTCGTGACCGATAACATGAATAGTATCATTATCAACCCTTACTATTGGTTGATAATGGGTTATGATGGAGCTGTTTTCTATTAATCTATCAATCCAGCTGGCATTGCGTTCTTCTTTATAGGAAAGAATGGGTCGCAACTCATGTAGACTTTTTAATGGATCCACTGAGCTAGATAATACGGCGAAAATATGATGATGGTCCATATGGACTTCGAGATAATCAAGTACAGCAAAAAATACCGGCTCTTGTAGCCAAAACATCCGCTCGTTAATATATTTCCAAGACTGTTCAGAGAACTTTTGGAAATAAGTTGTTAATTTTGAAATCCTTTCATTCTCTGCAAAATAGACAGTATAGCCCCTTGCAGTTGGCAGACAAACTTCACATCCCATTCACTTTCTCCCCTTAACAAATCGTATTCATCCATTATACGACAAAAAAGGACTATTTTCTTACTTTTCTGGAAGTGGGAGTGTCTTTTTGTAGTGCCTTACACCCGCAGGTTTTTTGTGGGCATATTTGGGAAAAATGTTGTTGTGCCTATAAGAAATTTATGGTAACATAAACACGAACACAAGTTCTATTTCGGTATAGTGAAACTATGTAGAAGAGGTGTCTTACATGATTTTAGGAGTTTTCCCTTATTTAGTTTTAAACGGTAATGGACAAGAAGCAGTGAAATTTTATGAGCATGCGTTAGATGCAAAGGTCATTTCAGTTCAGACGTTCGGTGATATGCCTGGGAAATCCGACATGCCTGAGGAAGCAAAAAATCGTGTATTAAATGCCCAATTAAAAGTTGGAGATGTACACCTTATGCTGTCTGATAACTTTCCAGGGAATCCCTATCAACTAGGAGATCAAGTAACGATTGCCATTTCTATTAGTGATGTTGAAAAGGCAAAAGAAGTATTCGGAAAATTAGAAGATGGCGGTAAAGTAATTATGCCAGTGCAAGAAACATTTTGGAGTCCAGCCTATGGACAAGTTACCGATAAGTTTGGAATTACCTGGCAGGTTTCGACGGAACCCAAATAATTGAATGAAAAAGGAAAGCCGCATTCTTGCTGCTTTCCTAGTTACTTTTGGTGAATTGACTTTGTTTTATGAGCAAGTGGGATTTTAAGAGAAAATAAACACTGTAAATCCCCATTGTATCAATCACTAAATCATACATCCGGCCGTCTCGCCCGAAATATAGCTGGAGAATCTCCGTCATTAACGCAAAAGAAATTGAGAGTATCATTGAATGCTTATGATTTTTCAGCCATTTAAAAAGCAGGTAATCAAATATGGCAAAACCGACAAAATGCCCTGTTTTTACGATTATAAAATAATGATGTATTGTACCGATGTCCTGTAGATAAAAGAACGATAAAAAATTTGGAGACGCAACCCACGTAAAACTCACTTCTTGATCCCGTAAGAGCGCTCCTAAATTACTGGTCCACGTATGCAGCAATAATATGAAACCCCAGATGATCACCGGAACTAATTTGAATTGCCGCTCTTTAACCCCTTTTGCAAACATGTTGTCCAACTTCCTTATTTTTGTTATGTCACTACTTTTTCTATTCATTTCCATAAGTGATAGAAAAACATACGTAAATGAATACAAAAAAATATCCCAAGCTAGCGGGGCCGCCGGGATATAAGAAGAGACATTTTAAGGTGGGAAAGTAGTGGGATTACTCCTTCCGACCCTTCAATTTGTTGGATAAAACATGTAATTGCTGCATGAGTTGTTTGTATTCATCGAGTTCAATTTTACAGGATTGAATTTCCTTCCCGACCATTGTGGTAATAGGTTGTTTTTCTCCATAGGCTTTCTGCTCTAAATGAATATAAACTTTACGCTCATCTGTTTTGGATCTCTGTTTACGAAGCCAGCCATTGGCTTCCATCCGAGAAATCATCGGTGTCAGTGTTCCAGTACCTAGATTTAACCGCTCTCCTAATTCTTTCACGAGAAGTCCGTCTTGTTCCCATAAAACCAAAAGAACCAAGTATTGAGGATAGGTCAATCCAAATGGCTGCAGTACACTTGTATAAAGTTTGTTAAATTCACTGGCCGTTTCATACACGGCAAAACATAGTTGTTTTTCCAGTGTTAAAAAGTCTTTCATGATGATCTCACCTTAGTTATCAATTGAACTCAGTCATTTTTAAAGTGATGCGGAAGTGGACAATAATTTAACTACATCCGCTTCGATTTTGTCTGGTGTCGTGGTTGGAGCATACCGTTCAATTACCTGACCATTGCTGTCGACAAGGAATTTAGTAAAGTTCCATTTAATCATGCCACCTAATAAACCTTTTTTCTGATCTTTTAAATACTTGAACAGTGGATCAGCATAGACCCCATTTACATCAATTTTGGCAAAGATGGGGAAGGTGACTCCATAATTTAATTGACAAAACTGAGTGGTCTCATCGATGTTATCAAATTCCTGATTGTTGAATTGATCGCATGGAAAGCCCAGTATTTCCAATCCATTGTCCTTGTATTTATCATATAGTTCCTGAAGGCCGGTAAATTGTGGTGTTAACCCGCACTTACTCGCTGTATTGACAATTAGTAAGGGCTTGCCCTCATAATCTTGTAATGATTTTTTCTCACCATTTGTCTTGTTAACTGTGAAATCATAGACTGTCTTCATTGTTCATTCCTCCAATCACATTCATTTGGGTGTAGTTTTAATTGTAATAATAATAAATCGTTTACGATTTAATCTTACACGATTTAAATAATCGTTTCAAGAATAACGATTAAAATAGAAAAGCCCAGATTCTGTGTAGTTAGAATTGGGCTGTTTCTTCAAGCTTGGGTTTGACATTCTTCAGATTCTATTTTTGGACTCACGCCCCGGGATTCAATAAATCGTTTGATTCGTTTAAGGGCTTCTTGTAGTTGCGACATGGAGCTAGCGTAGCTGCAACGGATATACCCTTCGCCGCTGTCACCAAATACATTCCCGGGAACAACAGCGACTTTTTCCTGCATCAACAATTCTTCGGCAAATTGCTCGGAGGTTAAGCCGGTTGCACGGATCGATGGAAATACATAGAAGGCGCCACCGGGGGTATGGCAATCGAGGCCCATTTGATTCAAAGCTTGGACCACGTAGTTGCGTCTTCTTCTATAGCTATTGCGCATCGATTCCACTTCATGATAGGTATTCCTTAATGCTTCAATGGCACCGTGCTGAAGCATATTTGGGGCGCACATGGTTGTATATTGAAAAATCTTTAGCATGACCTCGACAAATTCCTTTGGGGCTGCTAAGAAGCCTAATCTCCACCCTGTCATCGCGAATCCTTTTGAAAAACCGTTGATTAAAATGGTTCGTTCATACATGCCTTCGATAGAGGAAAAGCTCGTAAAGCTTTCATCATAGGTTAATTCAGCGTAAATTTCATCTGAAACGACAAGGAGGTCATGTTTTTGAATAATCTTTGCGATTTCTATGAGCTCATCCTTGCTTAGCGTGCTGCCTGTCGGATTGTTCGGTGAACATAGTAGGATCGCTTTTGTTTTATTTGTAATTGCTGCTTCGATTTGATCAGCTGTAACATTAAATCCATTCTCAGGTGATGTAGCGACGGCAACCGGATTTCCTCCTGCGATGGAAACCAATGGGGCATAGGAGACGAAGGCAGGTTCGACAATCAGTACTTCATCGCCTTGATTTAAAATTGCCCGAAAGGCAAGATCAATCGCCTGGCTAGCTCCAATCGTTACAATGATTTGGTTCGTTGGGTCATAATCGACTCCAAATCGTGAGCCAAGATAGGAAGTAATCTCCTGCCTTAATTCTAGCAATCCAGGGTTTGCCGTGTAGGAGGTAAAGCCCTGTTCGATGGAAAGAATTGCTGCTTCACGAATGCTCCAAGGCGTGACGAAGTCAGGTTCCCCCACTCCTAAGGAAATGACACCTTCCATACTTGCAGCTAGGTCAAAAAATTTGCGTATCCCAGAGGGCTGCAGCTCTTTAGCCGTATGTGAAAGGTAGCGATTATACTCGAGACTCATGGTGTAACCACCATTCTTCTATCTTTGTCCTCATTTTCGCTACTAAACAACACGCCATCATGCTTGTATTTTTTTAACATGAAATGGGTCGTGGTCGAAACGACATTTTCAATCGTCGATAATTTTTCTGAGACAAAGGTGGCGATTTGGTTCATGGTCTTACCTTCAACTGTAATGGAGAGGTCGTAGGCACCTGACATGAGATATAAAGAGGATACTTCCGGAAAACGGGAAATCCTGCCGGCCACCTCATCAAAACCAACACCTCGCTTAGGTGTAACCTTCACATCAATCATGGCGACAACATTTTCCTGGCCTTCGACTTTGCTCCAGTCAATTAAGGTTGGGTAGCTCATAATGATTTTCGCTTGTTCCAGCTTTTCAATGGTTTTTTTAACGGTTTCTTCGCTGCATAATGCCATCGACGCAATGGTTTCTACAGAGATTTTGTGGTTTTCTTCTATGATTTTTAAGATTTCAATTTCCTCACTGCTAAGTCGCATGTGTGGTCCACCTCAACTTTCGGTTTTTCGCTTATTGATGATTTTAATCTCTTTTCTGGTGGATGTCACGCTCATTTCGAAGAAAGACGTAGCAAAATTTGAAAGATTATTATTATTGAAAAATCTGGTAAAATTTTTTTGAAGAATGAAGGGGGAGTTAGAAATGATGGACAACCTACCACATGTAACTCTAAGAGAACTCAGACTGTCTGAAGTGGAGGACCGGTATCAATGGTGCCTGGATGAATGGATAATGAAAAAGCAATAAGGTCGTATATACGAATTGGGTACGTGGAGGAAGGGATTCTTCGACAGGACCGCTTGCGCAAAGGTGTATTTGTAGACCGACTACGGATGAGTATATTAAAAGAGGAGTTTAGTAACATGAAAAAAGGTATGGAGAAATAGTTGCCATACCTTTTGCTTTGTCTATGAAGTGTAACTTTTCCAAAATGGTAATGGGGGAACTAGTCCCCGTTAAGCTGAAACTGTCCCAGGAACGGTAACTGGTCGTCGGCACTAGTGCCCGAAGAGCTCGATTTTAATAGAGAACGGTAACTAGTCGTCGGGACAAGTGCCCGAAGAGCTCAAATTTTACCGAAAACGGTAACTAGTCCCCAAAACAATGCTTGTCTAACCCAAAATATCCAACGAAATGTCAGTAGTCACAAAAATGAACGACCATCCCCATTCATTCTCCTAGTAAACTATTTCACCCAAGCCCCGCTCGCACCAAGTTTATACCCTTGAATCGTTGTATTGAAGGCCATGCGGCCGTCAGAATAGAAGTAGTACCAGCTTGACCCGACTTTTACCCAGCCCATCATCATTGCGCCACTGCCGTTTAAGAAATACCAGGACGAACCGGACTTAAGCCAGCCTGTCTTCATGACACCGCTGCTCTCAAGGAAATACCAGGATGAACCAGACTTAAGCCAGCCTGTCTTCATAACACCGCTGCTCTCTAAGAAATACCAGGAAGAACCGGACTTAAGCCAGCCCGTCTTCATCGCCCCACTGCTCTGGAGATAATACCAAGTGGATCCTAATTGCATCCACCCCGTTATCATCACATTGTTACGGTCAAAGTAATACCACTTGCCACCAATGTTTTGCCAGCCTGTAACTAAATATCCTTTATCATCAAAGTAGTACCAATGCTGATTGGTAAAAATCCAACCTTTTTCTGGCACTGTGGTCACAACCGGCTTTTCAGTAGCAGTCCCTTTGACCACTACGATCGCTGCCTCGCTCAACAGTCCTGCTTTGTCTGTAGCGGTAATCACCAATTCTACTCCTGCTTTCTGTGCAGGAATCGCGATAGCAAATCGGCTATCCGTATCGGAAACACCACTTCCAACAACAGCTCCGTTCGCTTTTACTTCCACCGTTGAACCGGCTTCCGCCTGCCCTGTCACCATGGTATCCTTATCCCATACCTCACTTACCACGGGCTTAGAGTTATAGGTTAAAGCTTTCCAAGCATTCACCACTTTGCCGGTTTGAATTTTCCCAGACAAGGAGCCAAGACTGTCACCGGATGATAGAATAATCGCTCGTAATTTTTCTGGTCCTACATCAGGATATTTCCCTGCCACTAGTGCAGCTACTCCCGTAACATGCGGGGCAGCCATTGAAGTACCATCAGCAAACGCGTAGGCACTTGCATAGGAGGTTTCCCCTGGAAAAACCAAATTTACCTTTGTCACCGAAGAATTGTTGCTGGCAATATAGTCTGCGTAAGGAGCATAACCCACTGTGTACGAGGCTCCGTCATAAGCGGTCCCCGTTACACCTGTAACCCGGGCTCTTGTTTCACCCTCCGCCTTAATCGTAAGCGCAAGCGTATCCGTAACGAAGGAAGCATCCTCGTTTTGATATAAAATATCTTGGCCACTTAATATCAGCGTTTTATTGCCACTTTTTAAAAAACGTTCTAATGAATTAAGGTCAGTTGATGTTAGATTTGGCAGAACATCGCCAATGGCGTTTCCGGTAAACCAAATAACCGAATCGTAGCCGGAAAGCGTCGTAAAATCAGGACCATTCACTCCGGTCGCCACTGTTTTAAGGCTATAAGTCAATCCCGCATTTTTTAATAGAGTCATATAGACATCCGCAAAACTATCTCCTCCACTCGTGGATTCATCATCTTGTACCAATAATATTTTAGAAGAAGAAGTTAAACCAAGATAACTGACTGCCTTATGAAAGGCCGCTTGTCTATCGGTACTAGAGACATTTTCAAAGCCAAATCCGTTAAAAATGGCTTTGTATGGATAGGAACTATTGTAAATTTGCGCCGCTGCCCCTTCTTCTATCTTTCTTGGTATTGTACTTAAGATGCCCGTCCCAGGTGCGGCAATATCTACACTGTTTACACCGTAGTTTGAAAAGTCTGCTAGATTGCCAGAAGAATCAATTGCTGCAACAGAAATCACTTTGGGACTGTCGTAGTTAGCAGGATAGCTAGGCACTTGGTCATTGTTTACCCCTTCGTTCCCAGCCGCCGCGACAAAAAGCATAGAAGATTTGTCGATGGCATCCTTTAGAGCCTGGTCATATTCAGGACCCGCCCAGCTGTTATTGGTCACTCGGACGCCCATCTTATTGGCATACTCAATCGCTAGGATGGCACCCGCTGTGGTACCGGAGCCATCTGGTCCAATAAACTTCATCGGCATAATTTTTACATTAGGGGCAATCCCCGTGATACCAATGCCATTATTCGCTTTCGCCGCAATCGTTCCGGCCACATGTGTGCCGTGGTCATCCCCGTCCTCCGGATCATAGGTGCTAGCATCATTATGGTAGAAATCCCAACCATGAACATCATCGATATAGCCATTTTGGTCATCGTCAATGCCATTACCAGCGATTTCAGCAGGATTCGTCCAAATGCTGTCCTTCAAATCTGGATGGTTTAAGTCGATACCTGTGTCAATCACGCCAACAATCACCTGCTGTTGATTGACGCTTTTCGCGAACTCCTCCATTGCTTCAGGATAGTCGATATCAATATCGTTTACCTCGGAAGTGTCGTTAATGCTCTGTCCAGTATTATTTAATCCCCATAGTTTACTAAATCCAGGGTCATTGGGGAGAGATGCAATTGTATATTTATAGTTTGGTTGAACGTAGGCAACGGAGGGATCTGTCTTTAATGTTTTTACTAGACTATCAACATTTGCTCCATCGTCCACTTTCACAATATCCGCACCAATGGAATGGAGTTTCTTTTTAATTTTGAAGGGATGTTTCTTTTTAAAAGCAGCAGCAGCGGATGTATTTTTATATTTAATAATGAGTTCATCTGTTTGATAGCTTACATGTTTCTTTTGGGGAAGAGGTTCTTTTTCATCAGCTGAAGCAATAGTCGAAAAAGTGGAGGAGAATAGTAATAAGGAAAGAGACGTAACCAGCCATTTGCTCGGTTTCATTTGCGAACCCCTTTTCTAGTAAGTTAGTCATGTTGATTTATTAAATTTATAACAAATATCAGCAATTTAAAATGGTAAAATTTTAACAGAGTGGGGGACTGTCCCCGTTAGACACAATTAGGGTCAGACTCCATGTCTGACCCTAAAATGTTTATAGTGCTTCTTTAATAACTTTCTTATAGTAGTTAACAGAGAGTACGCCGAAAATGGAGTACAGAACGGTGTACAAAACCATGACGATAATCATTGGTGTCCATAACTCTGTTCCGAATAAGAACCAGCCGGACTGAACGGCAAAGTAGCTATGAACCAGCCCTATCACTAACGGAATGCCGAAACTGAACAATTGCTTCATTGTAATCCCTTTTGCTAGATCACCCTGTGTAAATCCAAGCTTTCTTAAGATCGTATAATTTGGCTGTTCTTCTTCACTTTCACCCATTTGTTTAAAATACAGGATACAACCGGAAGTAACCAAGAATGTTAATCCTAAGAAACCGACGATAAACATGATAAGTCCCATCGTTTGTTTCTGAGTATTGCTCATTTCAAGACGAGAGTCAAAGCCCGGATTCTCGGTAAACTTCATGTCTTTAAAGATCATGTTCGCCGCTTCTAATTGGTTTTCGTCTTTTAAAGTAAATCCAATAAACACAGATGATTCTTTTTGTAGTGAAAGATCGGCATCTTTCTGTAACCTCTCGAAAATAGTTTCATCCACAATGGCCACAGGTTGCCCGCCATTCGTGTAATACCATGAGATAAGATGAAGATCCTTTAATCCTAAATAGTCTTGTGGAATGACTTCTGTTTTCCCTTTTAGCTCAATTTTGCCGGAGTCCTTTAATGTCATAAATTTTTGCAGTAAATCGTTATAGCCAGTAAAGACGGTATCCTCTGGCCCTACATCCAGACCCGCTACCTCTTGATCGCTAATGACTGAAATCGGCATACTCTTCGGATCCAGTTTCATACCTTCAAGATTGGAATCCATGATTGATTTTAAGTTGGCGTTGATTTGGACAACATCAATCTCATTCTCACTAACCTTGATATTTTTTGTTTCAAGTGCGTCCTTAAATTGTGCCGCCGCATCTGGAACGGTAAAAGAAAAGTCTGCTGCCACTTGATCTTTTGCTGTTTTTTCCGCTGAATAATAGGAGATGTAACTTAGACACAATAAAGCAATGGCAAGGGCAGAAACGGTCGTAATGATGGTTAACAAAAGAGCGTTCGATTTCATCCGGAACATGATAGACGAAAGGGAAAGCACCTCGTGAATCTTAAGGTAGCCGTCTTTCTTTTTCCGAATGAGATGAAAAAGGAAACTAACAGTTCCTTTGTAAAACAGGTATGTTCCGATAATAACCGATGCCAAAATGCCTGTCATCGCCAAGAATAGCTCCATCATGGCAGTAAAGTCGCCGGAAAACAACTTTGACGATAGATAGTAACCGTACCCAATCAAGAGGATGCCAACCGTCCCCATAATCATTTCCAACACTGATAGCTTTTTCGCTTTCCCTTCTGTCGATGAAAGGACCCTAAATAAGGCTAAAATCGTTTGTCTTTTAATGAAGACAAAATTCATCAACAAGATGAACAGATAAATCACACCAAACACAAAAAGGGATTGCATCAATGCCTGGCTGGAAAAATGAAGGGTCGCAATCGCATCAACCTTCGTAATTTTAAATAAAATCATAATGATTAATTTAGAAATCGAAAAACCAATAAAAATCCCGATGATGAGGGAACCAAAGTAAAGAATAAAATTCTCAGCACTGAGAATGCGGAAAATCCTGTTCTTGGTCATTCCGATTAATTGAAACAATCCAATTTCTTTACTGCGCCGTTTAAGAAAAATATTGTTGGCGTATAAAACAAAGATGCTCACAATCCCGACAAGCAGGATGGAGCCCGCTCGAATCGCTGCCGCCCCTTTAATCGTCCCTTTGGTATGATCTAATGCGGGGTCATACTGCAGTGTGACGAACGAGAAATAAAGAGCAACGCTAAAGATTAACGCAAACACATAGAGAAAATAATTGGTAAGGTTCTTCTTCAGGTTACGAAGGATGAGTTGATTAATGCTCATATTGCACCCCGCCCAAGACCCCTTGGGTTTTCATAATATCCTTGAAGAACGCCTGCCGTGACTGCTCTCCTTTATTCAACTGTGTAAACATCTGCCCGTCTTTAATAAAAATCACCCGGGAGCAATAACTGGCTGCCACAGGATCATGGGTGACCATCACAATGGTGGCTTGGCGTTTTTGGTTTAATTGGTTTAGCTTGTTTAACAGATCGGACGCAGATTTGGAATCGAGAGCTCCTGTGGGTTCATCCGCGAATATAATGCTTGGTTCGTGGATGAACGCTCGGGCGGCAGAGGTCCGTTGTTTCTGCCCGCCGGAAATTTCATTGGGGTATTTATCCTTAAGATCATAAATGCCGAGTTCGTTGGCGACTTCTGAAAATTTTAGCTCTGCTTCTTGTTTGGATACTTTCGCAATCGATAGGGGTAACAGGATGTTTTCTTTTACTGTCAAGGTATCAAGTAGGTTATATTCCTGAAAAATAAATCCTAAATGATGTTTCCGGAATTCGGCCAGTTGCTTTTCCTTTAAGGTTGTCATTTCTTTGCCTTCGATTTGGATGGATCCTTGACTGACTTGATCAATGGAGGAAAGAACGTTGAGCAGGGTGGTTTTTCCTGAACCAGACGCACCCATAATACTCACGAATTCGCCTTTCTCAATAGTTAAATCGATGCCTTTAAGCACTTCTTGTTTATTGAATTTATTACCGTAGTTTTTATAAATTTTGCTTGCGTGTAGAATTGTCATTCCGATACACACTCCTTTATTCGATACCCTTATTATAAAAGGAGAGGCGGTTCTCTTCCTTCGATTGGTCTAACAAAATAAGAGAAGCATGTGACAATGTTGTCACATGCCGATGATGTTGTTGAAGTCGTTTCTTTTTGGAAAACGTAAGGTAAAGGTTGACCCTTTTCCTAGTGTGGACTGAACCGCCATCGTGATCAGCAGGGGTTTTGCCGCTTTTTTAGCGAGATAGAGTCCCATGCCTGTCGCTTTGTTATCATGATGATTGATTGTAGAGGTAAAGCCTTTTTCAAATATGCGCGGTAGATCTTTTGGGTCAATCCCGCGGCCAAAGTCCTGAATTTCGAGAATGGTTTGTCCCATCTTTTCGAAACTCGTGATGACAATATCGGAAGCCTCGCTGTATTTCACCGCATTAGTTAACAGCTGTCTTATGATAAAAGCGAGCCATTTACTGTCACTTAGAACAGAAGGGACCTGTAAATCAACGTCAAAGCCAATCCTTTTTTGCATACACCAGGATTGCAGTCCACGAATCTCTGTAAAAATAATCAATTTTAATTCGGTCTGCTCGATATATAAATCGTTTTCCATAAAGGGAATGCGTCTTTGGTGCAGCTGTTGGTCTAGAAGGTGATGAATTCGTATCCACTCATAGGTTAATTTTGTTTTTAATGGTTCATCGTTCATGTGTTCAAGCATTAAATGCATCGCTGTTAATGGAGTTTTCACTTCATGTATCCAGGCAAGAAGGTCATCCTTCTCCTCTTCTAACGTCATCTGGTTTTGCGAGGCTTCCTGCTTTAACCGCTTGGTCTGGTTCGTCAGCGTTTCTTCGATCATTTTTTCAAAAGGGCTGTTAGCTGAAGTCAATAAATCTAAGTCATTCTCCCATTCCTCCAGACCTTTGAAAAACTTCGTTTCTCTTTGGTAACGAAGGAACAAAAACAGAATAAAAATAATACTTGATAAAAACACCATATAGAGGATGGGTGTGAACGGAATGGCAGAATCAATCGAGGCAACAAATAGGAAAAGCCCTTGGAATACAATAAAAAGGGAAATCCAGCTGCGCCTTTCAATTAAGAACTGTTTTATCATAAAAAGGATTCCTCTTCGACAGCTTTGTATCCCTGGCCGACCTTTGTTTCAATATACTGTCCGAGGCCAAGCTCCTCTAACTTTTTTCGTAAGCGATTCACGTTAACGGTTAAGGTATTGTCGCTAACAAAGCGCTCATCATCCCATAGGCTTTTGATTAAATCATCCCGGCTGACGATTTTATTTTTTTGCTCAATGAGCAATTTTAAAATAAAAATTTCATTCTTTGTCAGTTCAACCGTTCCCGTTTCATTACTGACAGTATTGCGCGGATAATCGATCGTGGCCCCGCACCAGGTTTTGAGCTCCGTTTGGTCCGTATTGTAATTGTACACACGGCGAAGAATCGCTTGTATTTTGGCAATGAGCACCTCAAAATGGAACGGCTTTTGAATGAAATCATCTGCACCAAGCTGCATGGACATCACCATATCGGTGGGATGGTCACGTGAGGATAGAAATAGAATCGGCACATTAGAATGGGCTCTAATCATTCGGCACCAATGAAACCCATCAAATTTAGGCAATTGGATATCAATAATGACTAAGTCTGGATTGTGCTGGATAAATTCCTGAAGCACCTTACTAAAGTCAGAAATCCCCACCACGTCGTAGGACCAGCCGATTAACCGCTCCTTTATTTCTTGGAATAGCGTTGTATCGTCTTCTATTAATAAGAGTTTAAACATATTACTCACCAACTTTTTTCAAACATAGGTAAATTGTATAGCAAATATTTCCTGTAGGCTAGAGGTTTCCGTTGGCCATCCATTTGGAAAAATTAGTGTATAATAGGTTGAATATCGCAAATGGGAGACGAGAATATTGGAAAAACAGAATAGTAAATATAGATGGGTAGTTTTTGCCACGGTGTTATTTGCTTACTTTATCATTGTGAGCCAACGAACTGCCCCGGGATTGATTTCCGATCAATTAATGAAGGATTTCAACCTGACCGCATCCACCATCGGATTATTAGCAAGTATTCAATTTTTGGCTTACACAGGGCTGCAGATTCCGATTGGAATCCTGTCCGACCGTTTTGGGCCTAACTTTTTTCTAGTATTTGGAGCGCTGCTTAATGGTATTGGAACGCTGATTTATAGTTTAGCGCCGAATGAATTTGTCCTTCTATTTGCTCGCTTTTTAGCGGGGATTGGGGATGCGACCATATGGGTCAATTTGGTGTTGATTTTGAGCCAGTGGTTTAAGGTAAATGAGTTTGTCAAGTTGCTCGGCTTTGCGGGGATGGCGGGGAGCTTTGGGTTCCTGTTAGCGACCGTTCCGTATTCGGCCTGGATTGCTGAAGCCGGCTGGCGCCCCCCGTTTTTCACAACAGGTATTGTGTTATGTCTTGTCGGGATTCTTTTATATTATGTGTTGGAGAGAAAACCAAAGCAATTGTTCAAGAATGACCGTCAGTCTGCTGGAAAAGTAAAGAAAGAACGCGAAAAAACGCTCGTTCTGTTACGACGTATTTTTTCAGAACGGCAGGCATGGGCCACTTTTCTCTGTCACTTTGGAGTGGTTGGTACGTATGTCGGTTTCATCGGCTCGTGGGCAGTGCCTTACGGGATGCATGTCTATGGAATGACGCGTTCCGGTGCCAGTCAGCTCATAATGATTGGGCTGTTTGGTGCTTTATTGGGTGCTCCGCTGACAAGCTGGATTTCAAGCCGCGTCGGATCGATCAAACGCCCATATATTGTGGTTCATTTGATTGTCCTGTTATGTTGGGCTTCGTTTCTTGTGTTAGACGGGAAGCCAACCTACTCTATGCTCGTTTTGATCTTTTTTTTGATTGGCTATGGGAATGGTGCGAGTGCGTTGACGTTTGCTGTCGTTCGAAAGTCGTTTGATATTAAGGTAGTCGGTGTGGTTTCTGGGGTAGCAAATACTGGTGGTTTTCTAAGTGCCGTCCTGTTGCCGGGTATTTTTGGGAAGGTATTAGATCATTTCCATTCTTCGCCGCCTAATGTCGGCTATCATTACGGATTTATCATTCCGGTGATTTTTTCAGTCATTGGTTTGATTGGGGGAGTCATGATCAAGGAACAACGCCGTGAAGCGAAACAGCGGAGGGAAGCCGTGGTTTAAGACGCGGAGCGGAATTCGAAGCAGTGTGATTCTCATTAGGAATTACACTGCTTTTTTGTATTCAAGTAAAAGAATAGGAGAATATAGAAAAAATTTAGGGAACAATATTTTTAAAAAATACTGTTTGTTATGCGTTTACTATTATAAATACCGGAGGAATACTGCTTGAGTGTTGGGCCTTGGTCTTATATTTCTTTATTTATCCTATCAATAGTGGCATTAAGTTTATCTTACTGGAAATATCGAAATAGATTATTGTTTGTTCAATATTTTGCCGTTTCAGGATGGATTTTATTTTTCGATTATTTGATTTATGCTTGGGGAAAAGCCTATAAATACTATCCAAAAATTATAAAAGGAGAATTCGATACCCATATGGGAGCTTTGGCGAATGCACAAATACTTCCCGCTTTCGCCATCTTGTACATTGCTTTCCAATGTAAATGGTATTGGGGTTTCATTTTTGCCGGCTTCTTCACAGGAATTGAATACTTATTTAGACATTTGGGAGTATTTAAAGCGAATTGGTGGGAAGATTGGTATACCTTTGTACTGCTTGTTCCTTTTTTTCCGTTTTGTAAGTTTTGGTGGAAAGGATTAGCTTGGAATTCTAAGAAGTGGATATCCTTTTTTAGCTTACTATCTGTCTTTTATGTCATATATACTCAACTAAATGTTCTTTTATATGGTGTATTAAGATTAAGAACTATACATGTAGAGTGGATTGAACGGTTAAATCGGCATAGTACAAACATTAACAGTCCAACTGGAATCCTATTCGGAACGATTGTTACTTTTTTACTCATTTCCAGGGCACGAAGCTTTTGGTATTTACTATTAATTCTTGTATTTCTTGCTTTTGATGTAAGTTTAAAACTCACTGGTATTGTTCGAACGGATGATATCGTATTAGATTCGATCCTGAGCTTTTGTACTTTTCTAATACCATTGTTAACTGTGAAGTATATTAGTAATAAAATAAAACTTTAATGGGTTGGCAGGGTGGCCCAAGAAAAAAAGTAATGGGAAAAAAACTGAAGGAATGTGGATAAAAGTAGAAATGGCGTTTTTTATATCTATTTTTTTCAGAAAGAAGAAGTAAAAAGTAGAAGTAGCCAGGCTCTAGATCTACTTTTCTCAGGAAGAAGATTCAAAAAGTAGAAGTAGCCAGGCTCTAGATCTACATTTTTCAGAAAAAAGAAGCAAAAAGTAGAATTAGCCAGGCTCTAGATCTACTTTTCTCAGGAAGAAGATTCAAAAAGTAGAAGTAGCCAGGCTCTAGATCTACTTTTTTCAGAAAGAAGAAGTAAAAAGTAGAAGTAGCCAGGGTCTAGATCTACTTTTTTCAGAAAGAAGAAGTAAAAAGTAGAAGTAGCCAGGATCTACATCTACTTTTTTCAGAAAGAAGAAGTAAAAAGTAGAAGTAGCCAGGCTCTAGATCTACTTTTTTCAGAAAGAAGAAGTAAAAAGTAGAAGTAGCCAGGCTCTAGATCTACTTTTTTGAGAAAGAGGAAGCAAAAAGTAGAAGTAGAAGGTGTCTACATCTACTTTTTCCTAAAAAGAAACTGGAAAAGTAGAAGTAGGAAGGATCTACATCTACTTTTTTCAGAAAGAAGAAGTAAAAAGTAGAAGTAGCCAGGCTCTACATCTACATTTTTCAGAAAAAAGAAGCAAAAAGTAGAAGTAGCCAGGCTCTACAGCTACTTTTCAAAGAAAAAAACAGCTAAAAGTATAAGTATCTAGTTGTATACGTACATAGGTAAATATAAAAGAGGCCGGATCCCAAACACATGGGTCCGGCCTCATCTTTATTAAGGTTTAAGTATAGAAAAAATCAATGACTATTTTTATCCATCCGAGAAAAGCAATCCACAGTGGGACACTTAAAGTTGTCCCCCACATTAACCCCACGAAAAAATTCCCCTTTTCTTCCATGAAATCCACTCCTACCTGAAAGTTGATAGTGCCATCATTGCTTTCATCAGTATGGTCATAATGTTGGGTTTTTAACTATTCAGATCTGGTTTTACGGTAGGACTAGCCAACATAGCTCTATTATGTAAATCATCGTTAATAGATATATACCCTTTTAACATATCAAATAAACTCTAAAAGATAATGAAAATCATGCAAGAAAAAAATAAAAGTTTCGACAAAAGAACGTTAGAAAAAATCTCATCTAATCCCAATAATAGTCTCCAGGTATTAAAAAATACCAAAATTAAGGGTAATTTGATTCATGCATCTTTAGGTGAAAAGAAGCGTTTCTTGCGTAAAGTGACGAAAACGGTCAGAAACTTTTTTCCGACCCCGAATGTTGTCCATGAAGGTTACAATTATTAGAGAGGAGGTGAAATCTTGCACTTCCGACATTTTCTTATCACGGGATTAATGGTCGGAGCAGCTATGTTTTTACCAAATCAAGCTTTTGCAGAAAAAAATGAATCTAGTGGACTTCAAACGACTCCGAAAGAGTTTGTCCATGGCCAAAGTTCTGCAAAAACTGATCAAGCTTCACAAAAAACAATTCCGGTAAAAGCAGAGAGCGCAAAATCCCAGGAAAAATCTATCGTCGTCCCAAGCAGCGCTCAATTGAATCAGGGCGGGGCTAAACAGCAGAACTCCAGTAGTACGCCTCAACAAGCTGTTGCTCACAAACCAACCGCATTGCCAGTACAGGCAAAAGTGAACGTGAATCCGCAGGCAAAAAAGCCGGCGATAAGCGTGAATTCTCGCGGTAATGGAAAGGGTGCATCTATACAGGAAGCTAAACGTGAGGTAGTACAGGAAACGAAGGCTTCCGTAAAAGGTACCGTCAATTCTGACAAACCTTCCTTACATAATGATGCCGTGGCTATAAATAAAACCCAAATCAAAAGAGACGACAATTGGTTGCCATCTCAACAAAAGGGTTCATATGTACCACTATCTAAAAAGGAAAGTAGTTTTGAACCTCCTGTAAAGGAACCGCTAGAACAGGGACCAATCCCAGAGAGTAAGGAAGAAATTCCAAAGGTTAGCCAGATGTGGAATTCTAGCCAACGGACGAATAGTTCCGGTGGGCAGTCCAATGATCGTGGTAATCAGGGATTAAATACGATAAGTATGTTGGATAAATGGTTTGAATGGAATAATCTTTATGACATCAAGCTTGTTCAACCATTCCATTCTCGGATTGCATGGATGATTCATCAATGGGAAAATGCTCCACCTTCACCACCACCGCAGACAGCTCCTTTATTATAAACGGTTACCCGCAGCTAAAAGCCAACGGAACAACACATAATAAAAGGAGCGAATAATAGAATGAAACATTATCTAAATTACAATAAAGTATTTAAATCTCTTGTATTGGCTGGAGCAGTATCTTTTGGAGTATTTGCAGGAGGCCATTTCACTGAAGCGGCAGGCCACGGAAATGCGAAGGTTGAGCACAGTGTTCATGTAAACAATGTAAATAGCACAAAAGCTATCGGAAAAGTTAAGGTACAGCCAAAAGTTGAAGTGAAAGCTACTGTGAAGCCTGTGACAGGCAATGCGAGCAAATCACAAGCGAGTGTACATGCAAGTGAGACTGCGAAAATGCATGCGGCCCCTAATTCAGCGGTTCATGGTAAGGTAGAACAGCCAAAAGCAGAAGAAACTAAAGTGACAGAAGAGTCTGAAGTAACAGAAGAGACTCCCGTTCAAGAGCCTGTTACACCAGAAGTTTCTGAAAATCAAACAGAGGTAACATCTGAACCTGCTGTGACTACTGATTCTGAAATCACTGAAACTGCAGATGTTGAAAAGGAAGACACTGCTGTTAAGGATGAGGAAAAAGAAGTAACAGTTAAAGAGGATGAAAAAGACGCCGATCTAGATGCGGATACAGCAGTAAAGACGGAAGAAAAAGAAGATGAAGATGAGCAGTCTAAGTCTGAGAAAATGTTAAAAGATACTCATGTCATTGTTAAGTCAAATGACGAAGATGAAGCAGCTGCTGTTTTAGAAGATGAAGAAGGTGCTGAGAAAGTAAATCCTTCTGCAGCTAACAAAGCAAAGTCTCAAGCAAGTGCTCATGCAAGTGAAACAGCAAAATTACATGCAGCACCAAACTCAGCAGTATTAGCTGGTGAAAAAGAAGAAGCATCTGATGTTGTAACTGAGCAACCGGCAGAAGAGTCAACTGATGTTGTAACTGAGCAACCGGCAGAAGAGTCAACTGATGCTGTAACTGAGCAACCGGCAGAAGAGTCAACTGATGTTGTAACTGAGCAACCGGCAGAAGAGTCAACTGATGCTGTAACT